>CAYRLT010000152.1:0-2782 GCA_964425095.1 uncultured Luteolibacter sp. | reverse complement strand
TGGAGATGGTCGATGACGGTGCCGAGTTTCTTGGAGTCATCGTTGAGTTGGCTGATGGATTGGGCGAGCACGGCACCGACGGTGGAATTTTGGTGGTAGCCTAGTGAGGGATCGAAGCCGGGTTCTGCAATGGTGAAGACGCCGGCACCATCTGTATTCGGGACGAGTAGGTGTGGGCGGACGGTGAGGGTGATGTGTTTGCCGGGTGCTAGCTCCACATCGCGGGTGAATGGTGGGGCGTTTTTCGAGGTTTCGATATGCCAGCCGGCGGGTGGTTGGGAGAGAGGCTTGGCGGGGAAAGGGGCAAGGAGTTTTACGAGTGAGGGATCGAGGGATTCCTTCCCGACTTGAATTTTTTCGACACGCACTTCGAGTCCTTTGCGGGGATTTGGGGGCGAGTCATCGGGGGGGGTGGTGTTGGGAGGGGTGGGTTCCTCGGTGATGTTTACGTTTTTGGTGTCATGAGGAGCTTTGCCGATGACGAGGATGGGTTTGGGATCGTCTTCGTGGGCGGGCTCAGATTTCGGTTCAACCGCCGGGGCGGTGGTTGTTTCGTTAGGCGGAGGAAGGACGACGCTGACTTCTACAGGAGGCTTGGATTTGCTGCGGCTGGATTTGAATTCATCGATCGCAGCTTGGACCATATTCTCTTCAGGACTTGGTCTGTCATTTTGGGCTTCCGAGCCGACAGTGGTCAGCAGGGTGATGGCAAGAATGGCGAAAGTTGAGTTCATTTTCCAGAGGATTGAATTTGAATGGACTCGGTGGTGCTCATTCCAGTCGGGCGGGGTGCGACGGCGGCGTCTTGCTGGTTGGCGGGGAGAGAGGGGCTATCAGCCCGGAGTTCGGTGGCGGGGATAGAGGCGCCGATCAGGCGGTTCCATGAGTCGAGGAGAGCTGCGCCATCGGAGCGCAATTGGAGGGATTTTTCCTGATAGTCCATGAGACGGACGAGGAGATCCCGAGCGTCGGCGACTTCTTGTTCAGTCCAGCGGAGAGTGCGGCTGTGGTAGAGGACGGGGACATCGATATCGATGCGGTCGAGGTGGCCGCCCGGGGCTTCGGCGGTGAGGATGTGTTGGATGCGGAGATTGGTTTCCTCGAAGGGGCCGGCTGAGGCGAGGGCTGGCAAAGCGGCATGTGGATTGGAGGGGATGGGTTTGCCAAGTGGGGTGGGTGAGGTTTGTTCGCCCGGAAGGCGGTGAGCGCTGGGCATCAACTTGGCGGGGCTGGAGGAAATGCCGGGAGTATTGACGGCGATGGGATTGGTGAGATTGGTTTTTTCAGGATTCGCCATTGATATAGCCGGCGCGTTCGCGGTGATTGTTACGGGTTTCGTGATGTATAGGAAGCAGAACAGACCTGCGATGGCCGTGCTGATGGTGAGCATCCAGGGGTAGAATTGGTGGGTTGGGCCGCAGCGATTGCGTTGGTTCGCAACGGATGGGCTGCTGTAGGGCGAGTCGGCCCGTCCGGGCAGAGCGGGGATGGACGTGACCGGGGCTCGGTCTTGGTTGTTTTGTGGCGCAGCAGGTAGAGGTTTCATGGCTTGATCGGAAGGTGTTCCGGTGCGTTGGAGGCTGCGGGGATAGATTCTGCAGCGACCGAGTAGCTGACGATGGTTTGATCTGAAACGCCAGGGAAAGTGGT
Organism: uncultured Luteolibacter sp.; assembly: GCA_964425095.1. Taxonomy (GTDB): domain Bacteria; phylum Verrucomicrobiota; class Verrucomicrobiia; order Verrucomicrobiales; family Akkermansiaceae; genus Luteolibacter. The sequence continues at coordinate 1,132 of CAYRLT010000152.1, read as the reverse complement.
GATGGTCATGGATTCGCTAGAAAGGCGCAGGTGGCGAAGAACTCCACCGGTATTGCTGGTGGCCTGCAAGCCAGGAATCAACTCAAGTGCGCCACGGCCGGGTTGCTGTCTGGCGATGCCATCCGAGCGATAAATTTCGAAGGTGGTATGGGATTCATCGTCGCCCTCGGCGGTGACTTTGATGCGGACGCCATCGGTTGAAACCCGGAAGGCGAGGGGTTTCATCGGTATGGGTGTGATTTTGTCTCCGGTGAGTTTGAAGTGGGAATGGAGTAGGAAATTGCCGACATGTTTGAACTCGGCGGCGGCGGCGGACGCGAGCATCAGGGTAAGGGCGATGGAAAGGCTTTTGATCATTGGCCGATGTCCCATAACGAGTCTGTGGTGCTGCCGGAGGGATCGTAGTGAACTCCACCGGAATCGATCAGATATACGAGGGGTTTTTGGGAATCTGGATCGTTGACGCGAAAACCGAGGACGTGACCGGTTAAGGATTTAAGCTCGGGAAGAGCCAGTTTTAGGGTCGTGGGTTTGGGCGTCTTCTGGTTTGGGAGATAGTCAATGATTTGAGCCTCCGTGATACTCTCGACTGAAGCCACCGGGTTATCTGCGAGGAACATGCGTTTGGCAGTGGCGACGGTGCGGAGGGTTTCTCCGGCCGTTCGGCCAAGTTTCCATTCGCTGATGCCTTTTGAGGAATACATTCCCACGCCGATCAGGGTGAGTAGGACCATGATGACAATGGTCATTTCCAATAGAGTTGCGCCGCGAGGTAGGAATAGTGGTTTGTGTGATGATTTCATGGTTACAACTCTATATCTGAAATTTAGCCTTTCAAGATTTCTAGTGCTTCTTGGAAGTTTTTTTGGAATTCAGGGTCTTGGACCAAGTCTTTGAGATAGAGTAGAGCAAAGTAAATAAAGGTTAAAAACGTGACAGCGGAAATGATCCACCAAGATACGGATTTTTCCGGGACAATCGAGAATCTAGTGGGTAATACCGTTTTTGGCGATCGAATTGATGATCTCGTTTAGGAAAGTTGCCCGCAAGGTTCCGCTGCGAGAATGGGCCTCTTTAAAGCTCGTCGGAGCAGCGGAACCTTGCGGGCAACTTTCCTAAACGAGATCATCAA
>CAYRLT010000151.1:0-2502 GCA_964425095.1 uncultured Luteolibacter sp. | reverse complement strand
GGTGACGATCTCATTCGACGTGCACAGCCACGGGCACAGCCCGATCGAACTTTATGGCAGCGAAGGCTCGTTGAAGGTGCCGGATCCGAATACATTCGGCGGTCCGCTGGAGATTTGGACACCAACTACCGGCGAGTGGCGCAACCAAGCTCTCAGCCATCCGTATAGCGAGAACAGCCGCAGCATCGGAGCCGCTGACATGGCCTACGCGATCCTGGATGACAGCAGAAAGCGCAGCCACCGGAGCAGAGGGGCGCTCGCTTACCATGTGTTGGAAGTCATGCACGCCTTCGAAAAGTCTTCCGACCTCAAGAAGCACGTTTCCATAGTCTCCAACCCGCCGCAGCCCAAACCACTTCCGCTCGGATTAATCAAAGGCCGTCTTTAGTTCGAACCCTCATATCGCCCATCCGCTGCTTGCGGTGGGCGATCATTAGTAGAGGCCGAGTTTGGGCGGTTTTGGAGCAGGGTTGTGTCCGGGAGTGGTTCGGCGTCTTTTGAGGGGATATTTGTAAGGTTCTAAGGGGCATGGTATTAATTCTTGACATGATTCCAACCACTGAGACCCTATTTGCTGTTGCCTTCGAATAATTCTAACCTCTTTTAACCCGCTTTCTGCCAGCATAGACAAATGTCAATAATTTATGCCCCTTTGACCCCTCAAACGCTTGATTAGCGTGATTAAATAGTCGTCCCTTAAAAACAAATCAACCTGTTTTCGGTTAATGGAATAGGCATGATTCTTGCTGTGCTGGATTGCAGGTAAAAGTTGCCTCAACGCTCAAAAACCCTGCAATCCGATTCCATGAAACCGCACCGCACCAATTCCGCTCAAGGATCCTTTCTTCTGCCTGATCTAGCCAGTCAACTCGACCCCCGCCAAGCGCTGTATTGCTTGGCAATGGCTATCGACTGGAAGTCTTTTGAAGATGCCTTTGGACCTCTTTACAGCGCGGAGGGTCGGCCGGCTTTGCCGATCCGCCGAATGGTGGGACTTTTGATGCTCAAACATCTGCAAAATTTGAGCGATGAGCGGGTGGTGGATTTTTGGAGTTTGAGCCCTTACGCCCAATTTTTCTGCGGAGAGCGGGAAATGCAGTGGGGGTTGCCTTGTGAAGCCAGCGAGTTGGTTCATTTTCGCAACCGGATCGGTCCTGATGGAGCGGAAAAGATTTTTGCTTCGACCATTGAGCTTCATGGGGAGAAGGCTAAAGAAAAGGAGGTTGTCGTGGACACGACCACACAGGAGAAAAATATCACCTATCCAACGGACACAAAGTTGGCCGCAAAGATCGTGCGTGGGGGAGTCAAGTTGGCCAAGAAAAACGGCGTTACTCTGCGCCAGAGTTTCGAGCGAACGGTTCCGAAACTTCTCGCTGCGCAACGTGGGCGTCGACACAAGAACGGAGCGCAGAGGGCAAGGAAGGCATCACGTAGCTTGAAAACAATCGCCTGGCGCGTGGTTCGACAACTCGACAAAGGTCTGGATGCTAACGCGGGTGATCGACGTTGGTTGGAAGTGGCCAAGCGGGTTTTGAAACAAAAGAAGGGCGACAGCCAGAAGGTGTATTCACTCCATGAACCAGAAGTTTACTGCTTGTCCAAAGGCAAGGAGCACAAAAAATATGAGTTTGGAGCGAAGGCATCGCTCGTTGTTGGAAAAGCCCATGGCGTCATCCTTGGAGCCTACAGCCTGCCGGAGAACGACTATGACGGGCACACGCTTGATCGGGCGCTCAAACAAGTGGAACGCATAGCCAAGTATCGGCCAGAGGTCGCTATTGCCGATCGAGGCTATCGAGGAAAATCAAGGTGTGGAGAGACGGAAATCGTGACACCGAAGCCTCCGAAAAAAGACGCAACCAACTACGAAAAGAGAAAGGCACGACAGAGGTTCCGTAGGCGGGCGGCGATCGAGCCGCGAATCGGCCACCTCAAAAGTGACTTTCGACTGGGCCGCAACTTCCTCAAAGGGCAAAAAGGCGATGCCATCAACCTGCTATTGGCTGCAGCCGCATCGAATCTGAGCGTGTGGATGAGGAGGGCTCTTTCGGCGCTCTACTACTGGCTACGATTTTTACTCCAAAATCGCGTCGGCCATCAGAAATTAGCAGTATCAACCCCTTTTTAAGGGTCGACTACATTAGGTGCAAGTTTTTCGATTTTGAATGTCTGAGCCTGGTGAACGTGAGTGCCACAAGAGCAAGGAGCGCAAGCCCTCCATTGCGTCCAATAGCATTCCAGGCTGGCGTAGGGTTTCCGTTAGCACCAAAACATCCGCAGTCAACCACCTCTCCACGAAGAGCCGATGAGGCAAGTGCAGCACAAAACACCGCAAGGAGAATAATGGCAAGCCACAAGGCGCCCGGGCGTGTTGCAGGACAAAAAACAAGCGCGCCGGCGCACACGATTTCCACCCATGGCAAATAAATCGCGACCAGATTCACACAGCTTGTTGGAAGAATGCCGAACTGGTGAATGGAAAGAGCAAAGGCTGCGGGA
>CAYRLT010000150.1:0-15086 GCA_964425095.1 uncultured Luteolibacter sp. | reverse complement strand
CAGCAGTCGATCCTGCTAGATAAGCCGCAAACACAAAACGCATAAGAGCACGTCACACGTCGCTCCGGGCTTGTTCAACTAAGGGCGCAGCCGAATGGGTTCGCTATCGCTCACCCATTCGCAGCACCCTTTATTGTTAGGATGTGGCACTCATGCCGGAGCCCCCTTGATCGCGCCCGGCGATCTGCGCAAGCAATGGCAGGCGAGTCCTCCGGCGCAGACGATCCCGCGCGTTGCAGGCGGACCTTTCCGCGAGTGGATGAGTGCTATCAAGGGCGACGGCCCGGAACCTGGTTCGAATTTCAACTACTCCGCGCGGCTCACTGAGATCATTTTGTTAGGCGTGATCGCCCAACGCTTCAACACGCGCATCGAGTGGGACGCCAAGGAAGGACGCATCACCAACCACCCGGAACTCAACGCATTCATCAAGGAACCCGCCCGCGAAGGCTGGAATGTCGGCGAAGACCTTTGGAAATGAGCCGCCGGATCTCTTTGTCGGCGCTGCCGGTGGGAGAGTGGACCTTGCGGACGACGGGGGGGTATCTCAGCGGTCTAGCAGTGCGAACTTGAGCTCGGCTTCGGAGACGACATCGCCATTGACGAGGCAGCGGCAGCGGGTTTGGCCGATGGATCCGCGCATTTTGATGATTTCGGTTTCGATGAAAAGCGTATCGCCGGGAAGGACCGGGCGGCGCCATTTCACGCTGTCGGCACTCATGAAGTAGCCGATTTTGCCGACGTTTTCCGGTTTGCGGAGCATCAGGACGGAGGAAACCTGAGCCATGGCTTCGAGTTGCAGCACGCCTGGCATGATCGGGTGGCCGGGGAAGTGCCCGGCGAAATACGGTTCATTGATGGTGACGTTTTTCATGCCGGTGCATTTGCTCTCGCCAAGGCAATCGACGATGCGGTCCACCATCAGGAATGGGTAGCGGTGCGGGAGGATGCGCAGGACTTCATTGATGTCCAAGACGCTCTCGCCATCCGGGATGACGATGGCGGCAGGAACCATCGAGCGCATGCGCAGGTATTCGGTTTTGAGAGTGGCGGCCATTTTGGTGTTCGGGCCGTGGCCGGGTTTCACCGCCATGACGTGGCCGAGAATGCGGACGCCGGAGAGCATGAGGTCGCCGATGAGATCGAGCGCCTTGTGGCGGGCGAATTCGTTGTGGAAACGCATCGGTTCCTTGGACATGATCTCGTTGCCGCGGATGACGACGGCGCTTTCGAGCGAGCCGCCTTTGATGAGGCCTTTGTCTAACAACGGCTTGACATCCTCGTAATAGACGAAGGTGCGGGCGGCGCAAATTTCCTTTTCATAGGTCGTGGGGTTGACCTCGGAGGAGAAATACTGGGTGAAGCGGCCGTCCGGGCCGACGTTGGTGACGGAGACTTTGAAGGTTTTGCAGGGAACGATGGTGATGATGGTGCCATCGGGGGTTTCATGATGAATCGGCTCACGGATTTCCCAAACGCGGCGTGGGGTGGCTTGCGAGACGATGCCGACTTTTTTGATCAGCTCCACGAAAGGGCGGGACGAACCGTCGCCGATTGGCGGTTCGTTGGCATCCATTTCGATGAGCGCGTTGTCCACGCCCATGCCGGTGAGGGCGGAGATGACGTGCTCGACGGTGTGAACCTTGACGGAGCCTTCGGCGAGAGTGGTGGCGCGCTCGACGGTTTGGACTTTTTCGACATCGGCGTTGATGAAGGGTTGGTCCGGCAGATCGATGCGGCGGAATTTGAAGCCATGGCCTTCCGGGGCGGGCCTCAGGGTGAGAGTGACTTTTTCTCCGGTGTGGAGGGAGGTGCCTTCGAGCGAGGCGGGGCCGGCGAGGGTGTGTTGCAGATGAGCGGCAGACATGCGCCGGGAGGGTTGATGGTTTCAGGCCGGGGATCAAGCGGGAATGCGGGGAAGAGGAGGACGCTGCGCGGTCTGAAGGTCAAAAGTCGGAAAGTCGAAGGTCGGGGAGGAAGACACAAGACTATGAGACACAAGACACAAGACGAAGAGGGAGAAAGAGTCTGAAAGTCGAAGGTCGGAAGAGCTCCCCGATCCCTGATCTGATATTGGAGATTGGCGGGGGAGGAGGAAATGGGGGAGGATCGCGGCCGTGTTGAAGCCTCGCCATCAAATTAGTGCCTTGGATGCCCCGGAGAAGTTCAGGGAGGCTCTGGTGCGGTGGTTTGGGAAAAACGGGAAAGACTATCCGTGGCGGCGGACGCGGGTGCCGTATGAGGTTTTGATTTCCGAGGTGATGCTCCAGCAAACGCAGATCGCGACGGTGATGGGGAAGGGGTATTACACGCGTTTTTTGGCAGCATTTCCGGATGTTGAGACTTTGGCGGTGGCGGAGGACGCGCCCTTGCTCAAGGCTTGGGAAGGGCTGGGTTACTATCGGCGGGCGAGGATGTTGCGGGAAACTGCGCGGGCAGTGGTGGTGGAGTTTGGTGGCGATTTTCCTTCAGAATTGGAGGAATTGATGCGGCTGCCGGGCATCGGGCGCTACACGGCGGGAGCCTTGCGGGCGTTTGCGTTTGGTCTTCCGGCGGTGGTGGTGGATGGCAATGTTTCGCGGGTTTTGGCGCGCTTGATGGATTGCGAGAAACCGATCGACGATGGGGTGGGGATCAAGCGTGTCTGGGGTTGGGCGGCGGATTTGGCCGATGCCGAGCGGCCAAGCGTCTATCATGCGGCGTTGATGGAGTTGGGGCAGAGCGTTTGCCGTCCGGGCATTCCGGATTGTTTGGCATGCCCGGTGTCCGGTTTTTGTAAGGCATCCGCGCCAGAGCGACTTCCGGTAAAGCGCGGTAAAGTTTCGATCACGGCAGTGGACGAACACGCGCTGTGGATGCGCGACGGCGATGGCCGCATACTCATGCATCATGAGTCTGGAAAACGGCGCACGGGGTTGTGGAAACTACCGATCCGCGAGTTGGATGATGTGCAACACTTACCGGTGCTGGCAGAACAACGCTATGCGATCACGCGCTATCGGGTGACCTTGCGGGTTTATGATGGGAATGCGGCGCATGATTCATGCCCGCTAACGACGGGCGATGCCTGGGTGGAACCGGACGAGGTGCCAGTGCTCGCGATGGCCGCTCCATTCCGACGGGTGGTCGAAGAATTGTTGTCGGATTATTAAAATCGAGTGTGACGGATGCTTGCGTGTGTGCTATGCTGCCTACCGGATGTATCGCAATTTGAGGTTGACCGGAGTCTTGCTCGCGGCGGTTTTTTTTCAGGCTTGTGCGGTGGCACCGGTTCCTGATTCCAAAATCCCGGGGCAGGAAGCCCGCATGATGGTTGTGGAGAGAGTGAGTGCGGTGGTGGTGACGGATCAAAGCAATCTGCAAAACTGGGTGAGCCGCGGTTTTTCCTCATCTCAAACTCCCAGCGATGCGGACGGTGGATCGGCTACGCCGATTTCCCCTGACGGGTATTTTCTCACGGCCGATCATGTGCTGGCGCACGCGGACGGGCGGAATGTTTTCGTGCTTTATGGCAATCGGGGCCGATTGATTCCCAAGAAGGCGCGGGTGGTTTGGCGGTCGGAAGCGTCGGATTTGGCGTTGCTGCACATTCCTGAGAAAACGCCGTATTATTACCGCTGGACGTCTGCCGATCGCTGGTTGTCACCGGGCACTGGCGTGGTGCATGGTGGAATCGCCACGGGTTTTAAATCGGCACCGGGAAGGCTCGGGACACCGATTTCTCCGGAGAGTGTCCTAACTGGAAACCGGGCGTTCAAAATCGATATCCCGCTGCAACCCGGCGATAGCGGCGGGCCAGTGGTGGATGCTTATGGGGCACTGGTTGGGATCAACTCGGCCGTGGAGTTTCTCATCCCGATGGAGACCGCATTTTTCGTCGATTCCGAGGCAAATCGGCCGAATACTCGCAAGCTAGCGTCCATCATCCAGATGGATCGCAGCCGAAATATTTCCTCCACAGCAGGCGTAGAGTAGCGTGATGGATGAAACTAACAGGGTGATTGGCCGGATTGTCAATGGAGTGGGGCTCGTGGCGGCCTGCTTTTTGATGATCGGTTGTGCCAGTTTTGAGGAGTCTGGATTGCCGGGCAGTGCGTCATCGATGGCGCGGAATCAAATGATGGTTGTGCGCCAGAAACCCGCCTCCTTCGGGTATTACCGGTTGACCTCGCTGACGCGTATTTATCCGGATCTAGAGTTTTTCGTGGAAAAGCTCGGGGTTCCTGATTTCCTCGCGGAGACGGAGAGCGAGCATCAGGATTATTTCATCCTCTACTATCTCAAGAAGCGACAAGCTTTTGCGTGTCGCTCTCATCTCGGACGGCAGCACGCCATCCAATTTGCGGGGCCTTATCCGATCACCAAACGGGAGTTGGAAATGTTGGACGGATTCCGTAAGAGAGGTGTCCGCTGAAGTATTGCTTGTCGGCGAGGTGATTTTTGGAGGAAAAAGCGGATTGTTTTTCATGAATATTTCGACGGAAAAACCAACCCGCGACCTTCGTCCGACCAGTTTGAGCGTCTGGATGACGTCGAGTGTGGCGGTGTTCGTGCTGTTGGGTTCGCTTTTATTGGTGCTGGTTTTTGAGAGGCACTTGGACCGCGAGGAACGGCGGGCGTTCGAGGGCTTGGCGCGGACGAATGCGAGTTTCCTGGAGCGTACGCATTTGCCGCAAAGCGCGAAAATGGCGGCCCAACTCAGTGAAATCATCGGTGCTAGGGTGTTTTTCTGGCATCCCCGGACGGGCGAAGTAATCGGCGAGAGCGGCGATACCTTGGATGCCGCAGCGCTGCGGATGCGCTTTGATGGCAGCACAAATACCATGCCCAACGGCGATTGGATGGTGGGCTTTCCGGGGCGGGCTGAAACGAAGGTGATTTTTCTGCGTCCGGCATCGGTCCGGGTTTTGGCCATGGATAACACAGACACTTGGCTCGCATTGGGGGTGTTTTGGGTGCTTTCCTTGGGTCTTGGACTCTGGCTTGCCCGGCGGGTGACCCGACCGCTGCGGAGCTTGGTGGAATCGCTGTCACTTGTCGGCACCGATCAAGCTTTGCCGAAATTGCCGGTCGCCCGGCGGGATGAAATCGGTCAGCTGGCACAAACCCTGACGCGCACTCATGACAGCTTGTTAGATGAGCGGAAGCGCCGACGTGCGGCCGAGCGCCATGCTTTGTTAGGCCGGATGACCACTAGTCTAGCGCATGAAGTGCGCAACCCGGTGGCCGCGATCCGGATGCACGCGCAATTGCTCGATCAGGCGGAACCGGCAGAGGCCGCCATCTCGCGGCGCTTGATCGAGAGCGAGGCCGAGCGGATCGAGGGATTGGTGGGCCAGTGGCTGAATTATGCTAAACCCGAGCCGCCGAAGCTAGGAGAGGTGCATGTTTTAGAATCCCTGCGCCAAGCTGTCCGGCTGATAGATCCGCAAGCGCGCCATGCGGGAGTGGTGATTGATTTGCTTGATTCAGGGGCGCCGATTGTTTCCGCGGATCGGCATCGGATGCAGCAGGTTTTGGGAAATCTTTTGCGCAATGCGGTGCAGGCCATGCCGACTGGTGGTCACGTTACAGTCCGCGTGGTGGATGGTGAATCGCGGGTGGCGATAGTCGTCGAGGATGAGGGGATGGGTTTTAGCGCGACGGCGCTTGCTAGGCTGGGCGAGGCGTTTTACTCCGAAAAGGAAGGCGGCATGGGTCTTGGTCTTGCTGTTGCAAAAGATATCTGTGAGGCGCATGGTGGTGAGCTGGTCGTCGAAAACCGCGACGACGGCGGAGCCCGGGTTAAGGCGGTCTTTGCAAAATCTGCGCCATCCCACATCAAACCATGACTGCCCGCCCCATCTTGATTATCGAAGACGAGCATGCGCTCGGCACCGCTCTTTCATTTCTCGTCCGCCGGATGGGCCATTTACCCACTTTGGCGGCTTCTGGGACAGCTGGGCTGGACGCGATCAAAAAAACCTCCTTCGCGGCGGTGGTGCTCGATATCGGCCTGCCGGATATGAGCGGGTTGGTGGTTCTGGAGCGACTGCGACAAGGCGGAAAGTCCGTCCCAGTGCTGGTGATCACCGCGCATGCCACGCTCGACCACGCGATTCACTCGCAAAAATCCGGAGCCACCGGATACCTGACAAAACCGCTCGATTTGCCACAATTCGAGCAAACTCTCGGCGCGATGCTGGCCCCCGGTTTGCCGGTGGACGAAGAATCCTTGCCGGAACTCCGTGAAACCCGGAGCGCCACCTTGATCGGAGCCGCGCCTTGTTTGCGGGATACCTTCATCGGCATTGCCCGCGCATGCGCCGGCGATGTGCCGGCGCTGATCGCCGGCCCGAGCGGCGCGGGGAAACGACTTGCCGCCGCAGTGATTCACGCTCACAGCCCACGGTCGAGCGAACTGCTAGAAGTGCTGGCTTGTTTGCTTATCACCGATGCTTCGGACTTCGAGCGCACGGGTAGTGGAACGCTCGTCCTGAATGAGGTGACCGAACTCACAGCAGATCTTCAAACACGCCTTGCGGCATGGTTGGCGAATGCTTCGCACGATCGGGTGCGGGTGTTGGCGACTACCTCCCGCGACCCTCGCGAGGCGGTCAGCAGCGGGGTTTTGCGCGAGGATTTATATTATGCTCTGAGCACGTTGACGATTCCGCTGCCACCTTTGTGCGAGCGCAGCGGCGATATTCCGGCTCTCAGTTCGTTTTTCGTGGGAATGCGCGGCGGGGTATCTTCGCCGCCTGTTTTGACTCCGCCAGTGCTGTCGGCATTGCAGGCGTATGGATGGCCTGGAAATGTCCGTGAATTGCGGCATGTCTTGGACTACGCCGTCACCATGAGTGGCGGCGGACCGGTTTTCCTGAGTCATCTGCCCACGCATGTGGCGGCTGCAGCGACCACGGGTGACGCGCCTGAACTCGCGCCAGGCGAGCTTGAGGCGGTGATCGCCCGCTGGTTGGATGCCGGATTGGCTCTGCCCGAGGCCGAGCAACCGGACTATGAGTTGCTGCTGGAAAGGATCGAAACCGTGATGCTGCGGCACTTGCTAGAGCGCCATGAAAACCGGCCAACCCGTCTGGCTGCTGCCCTGCGCATCCACCGGGCGACCCTTCGGCAAAAACTGCGCCGCGTTGGATTGCAACGCGATGATGTTTGATCGAAAAAACCACGACAAGAGTGTGGTGCCTCTTATCTGCATCGATCCATGCGGAATCGGTCGAAACAACGCCATCATTTCGGGCCCTTGGACAAACCCTGTCCACGTCGGTCGATTGACTCCGGGCGGCCCTTCATGCGATTGAGAGTGCAGCGAAGCCTGACAGGCACGCAATTTCTCTTCAAAAACGACCATGAATCAAAGCACACCGATCCTCTTCCTCATTACGGCTATGCCCGTCTTCGCTCAGGATTTTCTCGATCCCTTGTTTGTGACTGCCTCGCGCTCGGAACAAGCGGCGAGTTCCGCGGCGTATTCGACGGCATACGTCGATGCGGATTTCATGCGGGACAACACGCGCCGCACCTTGCCGGAAGCGCTTCAATACACCCCTGGTGTGCTCGTGCAAAAAACTGCGCACGGTCATGGGTCGCCATTCATCCGTGGCTTCACCGGACGCCAAAACCTGCTGCTTTTGGATGGCGTGCGCCTCAACAATTCGACGCTGCGCAGCGGTCCGGTGCAGTATTGGAACACGGTGGATTCGCTCTCCATCGATCACTTGGAGTTGATCAAAAGCCAAGGATCGGTGCTTTACGGGTCCGATGCCGTCGGCGGAACTCTGAATGGTTTCACGAAATCTTCGGATTTTCGCTCACGCACGGCAGGCGAGGCCTATGTCGGCGGTTCGGCTTCGTATGAATTCCGCGCGAACGGGCAGGGGAGTCACATCGGCCGATTGGAGACGGAAACCGGGGTCGGCGGGAAATTCGGGCTTTGGCTCGGTCTTTCCGCCAAGGATTACGGCGATATCGAGGACTCTTCAGTCGGCCGTATGACGGGAACGGGTTATCCTGAAGAGGATATCGACTTCCGCGCGGACTGGGCGGTGACGGCGGATTCCACGCTGACATTCGCATACAACCGTGTGAATCAAGACGCGATCTCGCGCTGGCACCGGACGCTGGAAAACTCCGGTTGGGAGAAGGATGGCCACGTCGCCGCGCCCGGACTCTGGAATACCAATACCTATGATCAGGAACGCTCGTTGACCTACTTGCGATACGCTGGTGAAAACCCGCAGTCGGGCTCGTTTATCAAACGCTGGAATGCCACAATTTCATACCAATCCTCGGCCGACTCCGAGTTTCAGGACCGCAATCCCGCGCAAAATAGCATCCGCGCTTCTAACATCGATCTCGAAACCTTCGGCACCGACCTCACGTTGGAGTCGGAGGCGGGACCGGGGGCTTTGGTTTATGGCTTCGATTTTTATCACGACGATGTCAATTCCTCCGGCTATCAGCAACGGGCCGACGGCTCGAATTTCAAGGAAGTTTTGCCCATCGCGGATAATTCGGAATACGATCTTTTTGGCTCGTTCGCCCAGTATGTTTGGAAGCCCAGCGACGCCGTGGAAATCACCGCTGGCGCACGCTACACGCATGCCAAGGCCTCGCTCGGTCGATTTTTTGATGCCAATAACGTAGAGCAAACCGACCAATCCCAGAGTTGGAATTCGGCGGTCGGAGCCTTACGCGGCCTCTACCGGATCAATTCCACTTGGAGCGTTTTTGGCGGAATTTCCCAAGCGTTCCGCGCGCCGAATCTCGATGATCTGAGCGGAAATATGAGCTCCCGGTCGGGTGGTGATTCGCTGGGTTCCATCGATGTCGATTCCGAAGAGTTTTTGACCTACGAAATCGGCGTCCGCCAAGACGCCGAGACTTACTCATTCGCAGGTTCGGTTTTTTACACGGATGCGAAAGATCTCATCACCGGTGTGCCCATCGTTTCCGGCAGTAAAAATCAAGTCACCACCAATGCCTCGTCGGCCTATATCTACGGCGTGGAGGTCGAAGGCGCATGGCGGTTTTCCCCGCAATGGACGCTGTCCGGTTTTGCCGCTTGGCAGGATGGCCGGACCGAGAGTCCGGCATTCCTCGGCGGGCCGCTGGATGATAAGCCGATGACCCGCCAGCTTCCACTCACCGGTTCGCTGGCCCTCCGCTGGACGGCTCCGTCGGAAAAGTATTGGATTGAAGGTCGACTGTTGGCCGCCGCCACGGAGGATCGCATCACTGCTGAGGATCAGGCGGCGGACAACCAACGCATCCCGACGGATGGGACGCCCGGCTACATCATTGCCTCGCTCCACGCTGGGTGGCAGGTCAGCGAGCGCATTGATCTGACCTGCGGAATCGAGAATTTGTCGGACGAGGATTACCGCAGTCACGGCTCCGGCCAGAATGAGCCGGGCTTGAGCGGGATTTTCGGAGCTCGGGTTTCTTGGTGAAGACCGACGGTTTTGATTAAATCTCCTATATTTATTTCTTGCTCCCTTGGGGAGCATGAGTAAATTTCATTGAATTAAGTGGAGCTTGTCCCTGCTTAATATTAATAAACCGGGGCGTTCGCCCCATTGATAAAAACTGAATAACATACACAACCCTATGAAAACTAAATCAGGAATGCGTCGGGGTTTCACCTTGGTGGAACTTCTCGTCGTCATCGTTATCATCGCAGCCCTTGCTGGTCTTACCGCCCCCATGGTGCTCAGCAAAGTGAAGAAAGCCGACCAAACCGAAGCGGTCAGCAACGCCCGTCAGATCGGAATGGCTATGTTCGAGTTCCAATCGGAATATGGCAGATACCCCGATGCAAAGACGCTCGCGACGCTGACTGCAAACGGTCTTACCGTAGACTACACACCTGTCGCCGGTGCCGACTCCAATGGTTACTTCCTCCAGTTGTTCGCTGCGGGCTTCACGACATCGGAGCAAATGTTTTTCGCCAAAACTGGCGTGTCTAAAAAACCGGACGGTAATATCATTGGTACGGATGCCCTTGCCGCAGGTGAAAGCGGCTTCGGCTATGTCCTTAATGGCACGGATGGTCTGACCACTGGCGTTAATCCTGCATGTGTGCTTGCGGTGACCCCCCTCGCTACGGGCGGCGCGGGCGGCGCCACTTTCAATCCAGGCCCATTCGATAAGAAGGCTGTGCTTCTGCGCCTCGACAACAGTGTTTTGGTTGCGAATGTCAATAAAGCCGGAGAAGCGACGGTAGGCAGTGAAGAACTGATTGCCGCCAAATTCTGGGACGATGTTAAACCGGCAATCATACCTCCCAGCGAATAAGGATCTGTTTCAAATTTAACGACAAGCCGGGCAACCTTCTGGGTTGTCCGGCTTTTTTTATTTGCGCGGCAGCGGTTCCTCGCCGACGAATCTGCCGAGTCCCGCCCCAAGAAAAAAATGCCTCAGGAAATCATTTCGCAAGCGTTCCTTCCGTATCCCGTCTCCACGCTGAGCCCCCCCATCATTCCGACGGACCTCAGTTCTTTCAAAGCCCGTGGAATCTCCGAGGTGGAACGGGACTTGCAGCAAAAACTACAGGAAATCCGCGAACAATACTTGCGGGCCATCGATCACTTCAATTGGAACAAACTGGTCTATGAGGCGGAGATCCGCTTCGAGCCGATCGTAGGCGGAATTTATCATCTCTACGATATGCGCGGACGTCGCGCTCTATCGATGATTTCTCCTCATCAATGGTCAAGTCGGCACCTCGCCACCGTGCGCCTGAATGTGGATCGGCAATGGTTGATCGTGGAAATCGGCAAAGGGGTGGATTCGCGAGAACTCTTTGGCAGAGAGTTAGCGCTACAGGCGTTTCAGTAATTCCAGCGCTTTGATGAGCTGTGGATCACGCCCCGCAGCCTCATCGGCGGGCGTTGATTCCACCCTATGATCGGGCTGCGCTCCGCGGTTATCGAGGTTTTGTCCTGTGCCGGAATTGAACCACCCGCGAAAGGGAACTTGGAGCACGCCTACATCGGGAATGGTGGTCTCGACTGCTGAAATCACGCCTCCAGCGGTGGCGATGCCGACCAATGGGGCCCGTTTGAGATGTTTCACGGCATGGCAGAAAATTTCAGCATTGGAAAAGGTGTCCTGATTGCAAAGAACGACCATCGCTTGGTTCCAGGAGGGGGAGGATTGGCGATCCACCGGGTATCCAGTCGGTCCGTCGCGGGAAACGGTGAATGCATGTTCGGGTTGGCAAAACATGGCCAGCATGCGGTCGGCCTCGCGACCACCGTCGTTGTTGCGGAGATCAAGAATCAATGCCTCGGAGGTGAGCGATGCTTGATAGATCTTTAATGCGAGATCTTCCAATGTATCACGGTTCATATTAGGCACTCGCAGATAGGATGCTTTGGGGTTCGCCTGCACCACTTGTTCACGGGCGGTGTTATCCCGCTCTTGGAGGCAAAGTGCCCGCGCTTTCCGGTATGAAATGCAGCGCAGTTCGATCACTCGCTCGCTGTTATCCTTGCTGCGGATTCGTAAGGGCAGCGGGCGATTTTCGGCATCGTTGAAAAACCGATGCAATGGGGTCCCGTTGAAAACCTCCTCGCCCGCAATCCGGAGGATGCGATCGCCTGGCTGCGGCGGTTCAGAAAGCATTGAGACATCCGACCCTTGGATCACCCGCACGATGAGTAGCGGGCCAGCTGGGTCAGGGTTTTCATCATCGAATACGAACCCCGGGTGCGCGCTCAGTTCTTTATCCAGTGTCTTGTGGGGTTCTTTGGGCCAAGGTTCCGGGGTAAACACCAAGTGCGAGGCGTTCAGTTCGCCGCGCAGGTGTTTGATGACGCAGTTGAATTGCTGTGAATCTCTCGCCAGCTTTGCGGCATCCTCGTATTTGGTCCGTAGCGCATTCCAATCCCGACCATTCATTTTCGGATCGTAAAAACGTTCGCCGAGCGTCCGCCAGATCCGCCTGAATCCGAGAGTGAGGACTTCTTCGCGAGGCCGCTTCACCGTCATGGAAATCGGAAATTCAATGGTCCCTGATTTTGTGAAAACCTCTGGTGTTTGATTCACCCGCCACAAGATAGCTCCATCTGAAGTGACGCGGATGGGAATGCCTCCGCGCTTCACCAGCATTCGCATGTCGGTGCCGTCCACGTTGATTTGATAGGTTTTGTTGGAGGATTTCTGCGCGCTTTGAAAATAGAGTGAGTCTGAGTCGGTTGCCCACATCAAACGGGTTGGCTCAATGTCTTGGGTGGAAATAAGCATCGGCTCAGAGTTGGTGGTAGGCCCATTTTTCCCAAAATCGAATCGCCACAATTGGGATTTTTCTGATTTGCCACGCTTGGAGGTAAACACCAACCAGCGACCATCCGGCGACCATCGGGGCGATCCATCGTAAGCAGGGTGGCGCGTCAAATTCATCGGTTCGATACCGCCATCGGCGGCGGTCAACCAGATGTCGCGATTGGAATTGCGGTCTTCTGCGGCGATCGCCAGCCATCGTCCATTCGGCGACCAATCAAAAGTCGGCTTGTCCCAACACTTGTAAACGAGGTGCGCATCCGTGCCGTCCGCCGCAGCGGCGAATACGTCGCCATTGCCCTCGATCCAGGCGATTTTCGATCCGTCGGGACTCGATTTCAAGCGTCCTTTCGAGCGAGTGCCATAGGTGACCGGAGTTTCATGGAGCAGCGTGTCATTTTTAATTCGGGCGCGAAAATAGTTAGATTTGATGCCGTCATCCCGCAGGAAATACAGCCAGTCGCCGGTGGGTGAAAAATGGACATCGTCTTCCCCCGCCGGGGTTTCAGTCAAACGGACTGGAGCCTTGCCCGGTTCCGTAATTTTCCACAAATCACCCGCCGCCGAGAAGACCACATGTTTGAGATCCTGGGTGAAATCCGCACTCAGAGTTCCGTCGATCATTCGAGTGTAGGTGGAAACATCGGGAAGTTTCTCGTGAGTCCAAAGCTGGATGGAGATCGGCTTCGGATCACTCTCCGGACGATAACGGAATATCTCGAGACCGCAGGTGAATACCAGCGTTGATCCATCGGCTGATAGATCCGGAGTGATTACGCCATCGTCGTCGAAATACGTGATTTTTTTCTCCTCTCCATGATAACTCCGCCGCCAAAGATTGGGCGTGCCGTCGATGGCAGAAACGAAGTAAAACCCCTTCCCGTCCGGCAACCACAACGGCGAGCGCGCTTCATTCTCTCCGGCGACAAGGCATTCGAAGGTCCGGTCCGCGATTTGATAGAGCCAAATTTGTGAAGCCCGCGATCCCCGGTAACCCTTGCGGTAAAGTTGTTCTCCACCTCGGCAGAAGAGCACGCTTTTGCCATCGGGCGACCATGCGGGGGAATGGCCGGCGGCATCAAACAAGCGCCGCTCGCGGCGATCGCTTGTCAGGTCGATTTCCATGAGCAGTGTGGCTCGGGAACCCGGACGTTCGCGAGCACCTCGGATGAGCGCGTATCGGCCATCCGGCGAGAGGCACTCGAGTTCATTGCCTTCGGTGTTGTGGGTGTGCTGGAGGAGATCCCCACCGTCTGCCGGGATGGAATAGACCTGCAGGGAACCGCTGCGGGTTGAGGAGAAAACGATTCGTTTCCCATCACGGCTGAAACGCGGATCGGCATCGCGGGCCTGGTGTTGAACGATGCGTTTGGCCTCACCCCCATCGACCGATGCGGTCCAAAGATCTTCCGCCCACTCGAAGACCATCGATTTTCCATTGGGCGAAACCGACGGAGTCGAAATCATCCGCAAGTGAACAGTTCCCGATGGTGGCACGGCGGCGGCGCTGAACGTCGTCGCCAGGAGCCAAGCGGTAAACCATGGTCGCATGCCGCTGAAACAAGCCGGAGTCCGGTGTTTGGGCAAGTGCCGAGTGTCGGGCGCATCCGGTTCTTGCCAGTTCGTCCGGACGATCTACTCTTCCGGCGTGAACGCATCATTTCCTGTTTCGCCGCCGAGGGCGTGGGCTGAGATCGATCTCGCGGCGCTGGGAAGAAATCTCCAAGTCGCCCGGGATGCGAGTGGCGGTTGCGACGTGATGGTGGTCGTCAAGGCCGGTGCCTACGGCCATGGCTTGGAGGAAATCTCAAAGGCGCTGGCTGTCGAAAATGTCGCCTATCTCGGAGTCGCAAACGTCGGCGAAGCTCGTCGGATCCGACATGCGGGCGTGACGACGCCACTTTATTTATTGGGGGCGACGTGGGCCGGTGAGCGCGAGGAAATCGTTGCTCGAGATTGGACGCCATGTCTCTCGACCGTTGAGGAAGCGGCGCATTTCAACGAGCTCGCGAAAGCCACGGGCAAGCGACTCAAGGTGCATCTCGCCGTGGATACGGGCATGGGGCGTGGGGGGTTCTTGTTGGCGGACTTGCCGAATTTGTTGGGTGGTCTTGATCGGTTAGAGTGTTTGGAAATCGAGGGCATCGGCTCGCATCTGCCGTCGGCGGACGAGGACGATGAATTCACCCGCAAACAAATCACCTGCTATCAGGAAGTCATCGAAGCGCTCGGTGGCCCGGACCGATTCAAGTGGCGGCACTTGCTCAACAGCGCCGGCTTGCTGGGTTATGAACGCGGCGTATGCAATCTCACGCGACCGGGTTTGATGCTTTACGGTGTTTCGCCATTGCCGATCTATCAGGAAAATCTGTCCACGGTCATGACGCTGAAATCCCGTGTTACCTTGGTGCGTACATTGCCTGCAGGACATGGGATTTCCTATGGTCGCCAGTTTGTGACCACCCAAAACACCCGCGTTGCCACGATCGGCATCGGCTATGGAGATGGCTACCCGCGGCATGTTTCCGGAAAAGGTGCCGAGGTGTTCATCAATGGTCGACGTTGCCCGATTCTTGGGCGGGTGACGATGGACCAAATTATGGTCGATGTGACTGCTGCAGGCGAAGTAAATGAGGGCGACGAAGTGGAAATATTCGGATCTAACATATCAGTAGTCGAGGTAGCAGAGAAGGCGGAAACCATTGTCTGGGAAATCTTCACCGGCATCACTCCGCGCGTCACGAGGTGCTATCGTTAAGCCAGAATGGGAAGATTGCCGGATGGTGTGTGTCTTAAACGCG
>CAYRLT010000149.1:0-2656 GCA_964425095.1 uncultured Luteolibacter sp. | reverse complement strand
GCGCCGGTGCCTGTCTCGCTGTCTGATCGTTCATGGTGTTGGTTGGTTTGAATTCAATTCCAAACAGGCGATGTCGGAACATCGCCCGATCAACCAGCACCAATAAATTTTAACGTTTTAACGGGAAAAAATCCGCTTCCCGCCACAACCGCTCATCCTCGTCACCGCGCCCTCCGGCACCACTCACGAAATCAGGCCCGCCGCCATCCCAGACCCCTCCGGCCGCCCCCTCTGGCGCTCCTCTTTCACCCCGGACCAACCCGGCGTCTGGACTCTCAAACTCATCGATCCCCGCCCAAATGCGCCCGCCACCCCGGAGGCCCTCATCACCGTGCCCGCCCCGCCCGAGGAAACCGATGACCTCTCACCCGATCCCGCCTTCCTCACCGAACTCGCCCAATCCACCGGCGGCCAATCCCTCGATCCCACCACCTTTCCCGCCTTCCTAAAATCCCATCTCATCAAAAACCCACCCGTCACCCGCGACACCGGAGCCATCTGGAAACCCTCCTGGAACTCAGCCCCAATCGCCCTCCTCATCTCCGCCCTCCTAGCCGCCGAATGGTTCCTCCGCCGCCGCCAAGGCCTAGCCTAAATCTCAAATCCCAATCGTCTTAATCTTAATCCCTCCAATCTCTAATTCCTAATTCCTAATTCCTAATTCCTAATTCCTAATTCCTAATTCCTAATTCCTAATTTCTTACCATGTCCTCCTTCCGCCAACAACTCCGCCGCATCCGCTTCCTCCTCGGAGGCGCGCGTCTGCTTGGCGCGCTGCTCGGCGTCCTCGCGTTTGCCGCCAGCCTCTGGCTGATCTTCGGCATCACCGACGCCTTTCTCGCCTTCGAATCCACGGCACGCGTCACCATCACCCGGATCCTCTCCGCCCTCTGCGTTCTTGCCTTCATCATCGCGCTCATCCGCACCCTCCGAGTTTCCGCTCCACTCGCCGCCAGCCATGCGGATGCAGCCCTCGCTGATCCACGCGCGTCCGCCACCACCGCGCTCTCGTTAGAACCCGCCACCGCCGCCACACCACTCTCGAGCTTGCTCACCGAGCGCACCCTCGCCGCCGCCGCCACCGCACTTTCCGCCATCCCCGCGAAACTTCTCATCCCATGGCGTTGGCTGCGTCTCGCGGTGTTTGCCCTAGCCATTCCCCTGTTAGTCATCGGCGGACTCCGCCTCGCCAAACCCGCAGCCTTCGCCACCGTCGCCCAACGTCTCCTCCACCCAAGCGCCGACATTCCACCTTACAGCCCACTCGTTTTCACCATTTCTCCCGCTAAACCCTCCACCGTCTATGGCGGGGAAATCCTCATCACCGCAGAAATCACCGGCGCGACCATCACCCATCCCGTCGAGTGCCTCATACGCCGCCCCCGCACCCGCGAAATCCTCCGCCTCCCCGCCTTCCGCGAAGCGCCCACCCGGTTTTCCCGCAATCTCAACGCTCTCACCGAATCCGTCGAAGTCGCCTTCGCCTCCGGCAACGCTCGCTCCTCATGGCACTCGATCGAGATCTTGCTAGAGCCTAACATCCTCAACGGCCTCGTCCGCGTCACCCCGCCCGCCTACACCGGCCTGCCCGCCACCGAGTTCCCGCTCGATACCCATGAAATCTCCGCTGTCGAGGGCTCCACCGTCACCCTCGAACTCACCAGCAATCGCCCCCTCGGCTCCGGCTCTCTCACCTTCACGCCCACCACCGCGCCTGGCACCACCCCGGTCACCCAATCCCACACCGCGGCCTTGCCCACTGAAAAAACCGCCGCCTTCACATGGACCTCCACCGAGACCGGCCGGATCTCCGCCACCCTTCGCGACCTCCGCGGCACACCCAGCCCACGCCCGCTCGATCTCGCATTCCGTTGCCTGCCAGACCTCCCACCCAACGTCGCCCTCTCCTCGCCGCCGCCCATGATGCTCGCCACCCCCAAGTCGCTCATCCCGATCGCCGGCCGCGCCGAAGACGATTTCTCACTCTCGAAAGTCCACTTCGTCCGCACTCTATCCGGTTTCCGAGATCGCTCCCGCGTCGTCGCTCCCGCCCTGCGCGATAAATCCTACGATTTCTCCGACACTCTCGACCTCGACGCCCTCGGCCTCGAGGCCGGCCAAACCATCGAACTCATGATCGATGCCTCCGATCACAACCCATCCCTACTCGGCCAAGGGAGCTCCGAGATTTCACGCATCCAAATCATTTCCGAAGACCAATACGCCGCATACATCCGCAACAAAACCACCATCCAACAGTTCGCCAACCGCTTCCAAGCCGCCCGCGAGGCCATGAATGCTGCCCGCGAGGCCCTCGAAAAACTCAAGGAGGCCACCGAAAAAGCCGACCCCAACGCGATCGAAAAAGCCGCAGCCGAAGCGAAAGCCGCCCACGAAAAAGCCGTCGACCTCCTCGATAAAATCGCCGCCGACTTCCCGGCCTTCGATCTCGAAAAACGCCTCCAAGATCTCGCCCGCGAACAAGCCGATGATCTCCGCGCCAATCTCGATCCTCTCAAAAACTTCGACCCCAAAGCACCGAAAGCCGAGCAACAAGCCGCCATCGATGAAATGCTCAAGCGCCTTGAACAGCAAAAACCCGAAGCCAAACAACTCGACCAAGACGTCGCCAAAATCAACCAAGCCGCCGCCATCC
>CAYRLT010000148.1:0-1636 GCA_964425095.1 uncultured Luteolibacter sp. | reverse complement strand
GATAAACATTCCCGGCCGCCTTGATTTGCAATTTGAATTCGTCGTAGGCGGAGAGGCCCTTCGGTCCGACGAAAAGGTTGTTGTAGAAATGGTCGTCATTCTGGTCCACGGCCGCGTTGGCGATGATGTCGAGGCTGTGGGGCTTGAAGAACGGCGTGGTGCGGTGCGCGATGTCAGCCCAGATCGTGATGGCGTCGGTCCAGAGGTTGTTCACATACGCGCCGCCGGAACTGGCCTCTGTAACCCCCGTTTTCGAAAGCATCAGGTTGTTGTCCACCACATGCGGCCCGAGGTTGACCTCGAACATGAGGTCCTGGCTGTTGTCGTGAAGGAGGTTTCCGGTGACGCGCACACCTTGGCCCATCCAGTCGATCCAGATGCCACCCCAGTGCTCGCAGCGGTAAATGTGGTTATCGGCGATCAGGGTGTCCACGGCGCCGTGCAGCTTGATGCCAGCTGTTTCGCAGCCACCGTATTCATGGTTTTGCCGAATCTCGTGGATTTCATTGCCGCGAATCTCCGAGAACGCGCCCCCCAGGCTTCCGACGATGCCCGCCTGCCCGCAATGCTGGATGTGGTTGTTGCGGATCAGGTGGTGGCCGATGTTCCCGCGCTTCCAACCGAATTTCTCCACAGCGATGGGAATGGCGCGGCGATAGTCCTTGGTGTTGTCGAACTCGTCGCCGTGCTTTCCGAGCGTGATGCCGGTGCAGGTGGAGTATTGGATCGTGTTGTTTTCGATGATCCAACCCTTGGACCAGTTTGTGCCGATGAGACCGATCTGCTCGGCGGTCGGCGGAGCCCACGGCGTGGCAGCCTGCTCGAGTGTGAAGCCGCGCACGGTGATGAAATTCCGCCCCGTCTGGCGCGGGTAGAACACCGCCTGCCGCACATTGATTTCGACCTGTTCTTTGTTCGGATCCACGCCCTTGAACTGGGCCACGATGGTTGTGTTTTTGTCATCCACCTCGGCGAACCAAAAACCCGGCGCGCCTTCCTTCTCGGGCTTTTGCGGGTAGGACTTGAAGACCAAGAAGATTTTCTGCGGTCCCGAGAGCGGCGTGCTGAGCGGTGCCCTGAAGCCTTGGAAATGGGTCCACTCCGCCGTGATCGCAACCTGGAATTTGCCCAACAATCGCCCGTCCACAGACCCCTCGCGGACTTCCACAATCCCCCCGCTGTTTGGCGAAGCAGCCTGCAAGATCAGCTTCCCGCCCTTCTCGCCGAAATCCACCGCGTCGAACTCCAGCCAGTCGCCATCCTTCAAGCGCCCAAGACAGGACCGTCCACCCGGCACTTCGACGACAGCGGCATCGCTTCCCTGCTTCGAGCGCTTCACGGCCATCACGGGCTTCTGGCCTTGCACTTGGAGGGAGAGAACATTCATCAACTCCTCCGGGCCTTGATCCGCCGTGTCCGCACCAAGCACCACGGATTTGCGCGCAGCCTGCCGCAGCCAGTGACCGTTCAAATACACGGCGCCAGTGTGGTATTTCTGCCGAGCTTCATACCAATCGCCCTTGATGAGGTCGCTGAAGGGATTGAATTTTCCGAAAAACGAATTCGGTAAGGTCAGTTCCCAAGCCTCGCCCTCGAGTTTTTGCCAACCGGTGACGACTTCCGATCCCTTGATCAC
>CAYRLT010000147.1:0-9140 GCA_964425095.1 uncultured Luteolibacter sp. | reverse complement strand
GGTGATCAGGACCATGTGAGTACCGAGCCAGGCCACGCCATCGTTCTGATTGATGAGGATCAGCCCCCAGGTCAGGCTAACATAGAGCAGGCCTAGCAGGAAGAGAGATGTGCGACTGGCGAGACCTAGCAGAATGGTGACACCGAGAATGATAAGGACGGGGCCGAGGATTTTATCGTAGAGCGGAAGACCGAGCTTAAGCATCATGGGTTCCGCCTCGAATTTTTTCATGAGCGCGGAAGGCACTCCATGGTAGTTCTCGAGAGCATAGCTTTTCACCGCATCGGTTCCGGTTAGAGCATAATCACCACCGGGTCCATCAACCACCTTGTCGGAGGCCTTGGTTCCCGCGTATTTTTCCAAACCGGTCTGGATAGCGCGGACGCCGAGCCAGACGCGGAGGAGGAGCGCTCCATAGGTGAGAGCGAGATTGTTGATGCCGCAGCAGGATTTTTTGCCTTGGCAGGATTCTTCAGCTTCGTTGGACATATGTTAGGTCGGTTGGTTTCTGTGAATGCGGGGTGGATTGTGTCAGTAACGGAAGTTTGGTCAAACCGTAATACGCGCTCCAAGGCGCGGATGTTTCGCTTGATCGGGAGAATCGAGAACTTTTTCGGCTTGAGGGTCCCACTTGACGGGCTGTTTCGTATCAAGCGCGACAATGGCGAGTTGCCCGAAGGAGGCGGCACGGTGGGCAGCTTCCGCAGGAGCGACGGTGAGTTCGCGCGAGCGGACGCAGTCGATGAAGTTCTGATAGTGGCTGGGCGGCTTGGTATTGAAGTCGTCCGGGAGATTGCGGAGCATCTCACGATCCGACGCTTCGAGCTTGCCGCGGTTGCAATGGATCCAGCCTTTTTCGCCGGTGAATTTGGTGCCCCCGAAGTCGCTGCGGACTTCGAGCACACGGCCATCGGCGAAGGTGCCCTGATAAGAGTATTTGACGTAGGCGTCGAAAAACGGGTGATCGCCCTTTTCACCGGTGCCTTCCATTTTGACCGGGCCGGTGGCATCGAGGCCGAGAGTCCAGAGTGCGATGTCCACGTGGTGACCGACCCAATCGAGGAGTTGGCCGCCACCGAAGGAATGGTGCCAACGCCAGTTCCACGGGTGGATCATCGGGTGATAGGGAAAATCTCCGACCGGCGCGCTGTAGGTCTTCCAATCAAGATTGGCAGGCGGTTTGCCAATCATTTCCGGCCATTTCTCCGCGGGCGCATGCGCTTTAACGGACATGCCAGAGGGCGTGCCGCACTCGAAACGGCTGATTTTCCCGAGAGTGTTGTTCTCGATGAGCGCCTTGAAGCGGCGGAATTCGCCACCGGAACGCTGCCAGCAACCGGTCTGCCAGACACGCTTGTTTTTCTTCATTGCCTCCACCAGCAGGCGGCCTTCGGCGAGGCCCCAGGTGAAGGGTTTCTCACCATAAACGTCCATGCCGGCGTTGGCGCAATCGATGCCGATCCTAGCGTGCCAGTGGTCGGGAGTCGCAAGCGAGATCGCATTGATGCCGGGGTGCTGGAGGAGATCGCCGTGGTGGGCGTAGATCTTACAATCCTGGTTCTTGTAAAAAGCATCCACCTTAGCCTTGGCCTTGGCGGCCTGCACGGAATCGACATCGCAAACGGCGACGACCCGGACGCCCTTGATATTGAGGAAATTGCCCATATTGCCCATGCCCTGACCGCCACACCCGATGACGCCCATCACGACGTCCCCATTGGGTGAGGCCGATTGGCCGCGCAGCCATGTCATGGGAGCAAGGGCGAGGGCGGCAACTCCGGTAGCGAGGAATTTGCGGCGCGGGATGGCAGCGGGGAACGAATTCATGGGAGTCAGGCGGATCATACGAAGTTCTTGTCGAAATTTCTTTCAGCAACGGGAGGAGAAAATGCTCAGGTGAGCTTGGGTTCCCAGCCGGCACGATAGACCCGCTTGAGCATGGCCTTCACTTCCGGCAAGCCGCGGGCTTCCATGTTTTTCATGTCCCAATCGATTTTTTTGCCCAAGCGGACCGCCAGATTTCCGGCGAGTACCATCTCGGTGAGTGGGCCGGAGTGATCGACGAAATTCGAGACTGGCTTTGGTCCCTCCCCGCGGACGGCGCGGCAAAGTTCTTGGGTCGGGCCGCCTTTGACACGTTCATACACCTCGGCGATTTTTTCGGGTTTTTCCCGCACTCCCTTGCGGAACAGCATGGGTGCCCCGCCGCAATAGGCGTCGTTGATGAAAAGGACGCCCTCGGTGCCCACAAACACTTGGCCATAGCCTTTGTTGAGTTCGAGATCGGCTGGAATCCCCGGTGGCCGGAGGAATTCCTTGTCGGTGTTGGGATCGTTGACGCCGTCTTGCCAGATCACCTTGACTGCGGGACGTTTGCCCTTGGCCGGAAATTGATAGACAATCGTGGAGCGCTTGGGTGCCGTGATTTCGTCAAACTCCGAGACCTTGCTGGTTTCCACGATGAAATCCCCCTTGAGATCGAGCGCCCAGAAGGCGGAGTTGAAGCTGTGGCAACCGATATCGCCGAGGGCGCCGCAGCCATAATCCCAAAATCCGCGCCAAGCAAAGGGGTGGATTTTCGGGCTGTAAGCACGGTCTGTGGCGCAGGTACCCTGCCAGACATCCCAATTGATATGCTCCGGCACGGGTGCGGGCGGAAACTCAAGTCCTTTGCCCTGCGGCCAGATCGGACGGTTCGTCCAGTAATAAACTTCGGTGACGTCACCGATCATGCCGGACTCGATCCATTCGCGCAGAATGCGAGTGCCGGCCATCGTCGCGCCTTGGTTGCCCATGACGGTGAGCACGTTTTTCTCCTTAGCGTAATTGGCCAGCGCACGGGCTTCCCAGAGTGAGTTGCAGAGCGGTTTTTGAACCATCACCGGTTTGCCGCGCTTGATCGCCTCGACGGCGATAGGGAAATGCATGTGGTCCGGAGTGGAAACCGTGACCACATCGATCTGATCTGCCACGGCGGCGAACATTTCGCGGTAGTCCGAGAAATATTTGGCATCCGGGAACTTCTTCATCATCGCCTCGGCGCGGCCTTTGTCGATATCGCAGAGGAAGGCGATGCGGTTGCCGGGGGCGATCTCGGAGATGTCGCTCGCGCCCTTTCCGTTGCAGCCGATCGCGGCGACGTTAAGTTCTTTAAGCGCCTTTTCCTGACCAAACAGAATATTAGGAGCGAAAGCAGCCCCGGTGAGCGCGGCGGTGGATTTGATGAAGTGGCGGCGGGATGTGGATTGCATGGTGATGGGGATGGAGGAAAACCGATGGTGAGTGATACGGGGCGGGGCTGCGGATTTATCGTTTTTTTCGCAAGCGCTTACCAGTCAGTCGGGAAGCGATCAAATTTTGGCAACGCCCGTTCAGGCGGAGTTGTTCGCAGGACGCCTCGATCTTGAGCGTCTGCCGGACCGGCCGGAATCCGAGGCGACGTGTCACGCAGTCGTTGAGCAGATCGATGTGAGCGTCCTCAAATTCCAGCACCCGCCCGCAATCGATGCATACGAGGTGGTTGTGCGAGGGTTTATCGAGGAAATTCGGGTCGTAGGTCGTCTGGTTCTCGCCGAGGTCGATCTCGCGCAGCAGGTCCGCCTCCACCAACAGCCCCAGAGTGCGGTAAACCGTCGCCCGCGAAATGTCGGAACTGGATTTCCGGACGCGATCAAACAACTCCTCCGCTGTGAAATGGTCGTCTTGGGAAAACACCGACTTGATGATCATGTCGCGCTGACCGGTCCGCCGCAAACCCTTGCGCCGGATGAAATCATCAAGCCGTTCCTGCACTCCCGCGTCCATGGCGGGACGCTAGAGCGTTCCCCGGGCTACGGGAAGAGGAAACATCGGAAAAACCCCGCACAAATCATGATTCGATGCGCCGGGATTCCTGCGGATTCTCATCCTAGACTCCTCAATAGGAGGTGGGTAGGCAGAAGCGGACTTCGGCGGAATGATTCACGTCGTGGGGATTCCATGGCGAAATGGATCATCCGGGTTGAAAATGCAGGTGCTCTCGCCATTCACCCAGGCCCGACCGGAGACGCGGGGGAGGATTTTCCCGCCTGGGAGCTCCTCGATGCGGCACTCAAAAACGGTGCCAAGAATGCCCGCTTGGCGCCAAATCTCTCCGGGCCTGAGTTTGCCCGAGGCGTGCAGGCAGGCGAGTTTGGCGCTGGTGCCGGTCCCGCAGGGAGAACGATCATAGGCTTTTCCCGGGCATAGCACGAAATTCCGGCTATCTGCGAGCGCGGGATCCGCCGCCGGTCCGAAAACCTCGATGTGATCGACCTCCACGCCCGCATCGCCAGTGACGCCGCGTTTTCGAAGCTCCTGCCGGACAAGCCACGCAAACTCCGTGAGCGCTTCAAGATTGGAAAATTCCACCGCCGGACCTTGGCCATCGATCAGGAAACACCAGTTGCCACCCCACGCCACATCGCCAGTCACACTTCCCCAGCCAGGCACGTCCAGCGTGATTCCCGCCGCTTTGCGATAACTCGGCACATTCGCCACTTCCACCGATCCATCATCTCGCAAAGTCGCCACCACCACTCCTGCCGGCGTATCAATCCGGTGCCGACCCGGCGCGATGGTCCCCATGTGGGCGAGCGTCACGACGAGCCCGATGGTTCCA
Organism: uncultured Luteolibacter sp.; assembly: GCA_964425095.1. Classification (GTDB taxonomy): domain Bacteria; phylum Verrucomicrobiota; class Verrucomicrobiia; order Verrucomicrobiales; family Akkermansiaceae; genus Luteolibacter. The sequence goes on along the minus strand of CAYRLT010000147.1, from coordinate 4,501 downwards.
TGAATGCACATGGGCAGCGTGGAGACATTGTTGAAAAAAATCACGCCGCAGACGCAGTCCGGCTCGTGAGGTTCGCAGATCAATGCACCAACCATCGCATCACTGCCACGCGGCTCATTGCACACCGCGCGGCGGAGCCAATCATACCGCCCGCGCAGCAACGCGGCCTTTTCCGTTAGCCCCCCCCTCCCCCAGGTCCGGCCCGCCGGAAATGACGACCCGTGTGGGTTCACCTTCCGTGTGGGACTCGATGATGCGAAGCGGCGGCTGATTCATGACGGTGATATTCATATCCGTATCACCCACGGTCTAGGAGAATGCGCTAGCCGTAGCTTCCGAAATCGCATAAGCCATGCCCACACTCATGCAAGGCCACGCCGCACACCGGAAATCCTTCTTCGAATCCCTCGCCGGCCTGCTACCCGTGGATCGGCTTTTCGATGGAGTGCAGGACATCGTCTTCTTTGTCAAGGATGCCGGCGGCCGCTACATGGCGGTGAACGATACGCTCGCATCCCGCTGCGGGCTCGCCTCACGGGACGAGGCGCTCGGCCGCACCGCCCGAGAATTGTTTCCAGCCCCGCTTGGCGACGCCTTCGCCCTCCAAGACCGGGAAATCCTCAACGGAGCCTCCGCCATCCGAGATCACCTGGAACTTCACCTCTATCCAGGCGGGCGCAGCGGGTGGTGCCTCACCTACAAAGAACCCGTCATCGGAAAAAACGGGCAAGTCGCCGGCATTTGCGGCATCTCGCGCGACCTCCACCCGCCCGGCGCACAAGATGCGGATTTCGCCGCTCTGTCCGGCGTGATCGGCCACATCCAACGGCATTTCGACGAACCCCTGCGCCTGCCGTTTCTCGCGGAAATGGCAGGGCTATCCGTCTATCAGTTCGACCAGCGCATCCGCTCACTCTTCCATCTCACCGCCGGTCAATACCTTGTCAAAGTCCGCATCGATGCCGCCTGCAAACGCCTCACAGGCACTGCCGAGCCCATCGCGCAAATCGCCCTCGCCTGCGGCTACTCGGACCAATCCGCGTTCTCACGCCAGTTCAAACAAGCCGTCGGCATCAGCCCGATGGCTTATCGCAAAAAAACGGGAACGGCCATTTACTAACAAACATAAGGACGCTTTTCACCTTCAAGGAGTCCGTTTCTCTTTGGAGCCATCTTAACCAAAATGAAACTCTCGCGCTTCCTTCTCATCGCCCACCTCGCGGTGCTTGGCGCCATTCACCCATCCGCTGGCCTGCATGCCGCACCCGCATCGCGTCCCAACATCATCCTCGTTATGCCCGATGATGTCGGCGTGGGCGATTATGCCTGTCTTGGCAATCCGATCATGCGCACGCCCTCGGTGGATGATTTCAAAAAGGAGAGCATGATTTTCACCCGGTTCCACGTCAGTCCGACCTGCTCGCCGACCCGCGCAGCGCTGTTGAGCGGCCGGCATGAATTCAAGAATGGCGTCACCCACACTATTCTCGAGCGCGAGCGGATGAGTTTGAAAACATTCACACTCACGCAGACGCTCAAGTCCGTTGGCTACACCACCGGCATTTTTGGCAAATGGCACCTTGGTGACGAGGAGGCATACCGGCCCGAGAACCGCGGCTTCGATGAAGTCTATATTCACGGCGGCGGCGGCATCGGCCAAACCTTTCCCGGCTCGTGCGGTGATGCGCCCGGCAACACGAACATCGACCCGGCACTCTGGCACAACGGCAAGTTTGAAAAAACCAAGGGCTATTGCACGGATCTATTTTTCGCACAGGCGATTCGGTGGATGGATGCCAAGCGCTCGGCCAAGGAGCCATTTTTCGCCTACATCCCGCTCAATGCCGCCCACAGCCCGCACGTTTTGCCCGAGGCATACTATCAACAATATCACGGAAAACCTGGCATCAATGCGGATACAGCGAAGTTCCTCGGCATGATCGAGAACATCGATACCAACTTCGGCGTTCTACTGAAAAAACTGGCTGAGTGGGGCATCGAACGCAACACGCTGGTCATCTTCCTCACCGGCGACAATGGCGGCACGTCTGGCACGAAGATCTTCAACGGCGGGCTGCGCGGCGGCAAGGTCATGCCATACCAAGGCGGCGTACGCGCAAATGCATTCTTCCGCTGGCCCGACGGCGGCATTCCGGCAGGCGCGGAGAATACTGCCTTGTCCGCGCACATCGACATCTTTCCTACACTCGCCGAAATCACCGGCGCGACTCTAACGGAAGAAGTCAAAAAGCAAGTCGAGGGACGCAGCCTCTGGCCGCTATTGCAAAATCCAAAATCCGAGTGGCCCGACCGCACGCTCATCCATCACGTGGGTCGTTGGGCGAAAGGACGAGCCGCAGACTCCAAGCATGACCATTGCGCGATCCAGAACTCGCGCTTCACCTTGGTCAATAACACCGAACTCTACGACCTCCAGACGGACCCGGGAGAAAACAAAAACATCATCTCCGAGCATCCCGAAGTTGTCGCGAACCTTCGTTCGGCCTATGACAAATGGTGGGAAGAAACGCTTCCGCTGCTGGTCAACGAGAATGCCATCGGGCCAAAGATCAATCCGATGAAAGAGCTCTATTGGAAACAATTCGGTGGCGAGCCTGATGCCAAACTTCTCGAACGCATGAACCCGAACCAGGAGAACAGCAAGAAGGCGGAGCGTAAAACGCCGAAGAAGAAACCCGCGGATCAAGATTCCCCGCCCAAATATTGAACCCGCAAGTCTCGCATAGAGATGGCATTCACGGGAAGTTGATAGAGCGAAGCGGAGGCCCCCTCGATAACCGCTCACACCGCCGCCTTGCCGCGCACCAGATTCAGGATGGAGGTGACGTCGAGCGTTTTGGCACGTTGCTGGATATCCGGGAGGTATTTGGTATGGAGTTGACCCGCCTCTTGGACCAATGGGGTGTAAAGAGCTTTCATTTCAGCTCCACCGAGCTTGCGGCCGCCAGCGTAATATTTCACAGCGAGTTGGCCAATGGCATAGGTGGATGCGAAGGAAAACGCGGAGCCAGTCGCCTCGTTGGCGATGCGACCGACGAGCTTGCCACCCAGTTTCTTGCCAAACCCGCCGATGAGCTTGCGAGCGAAGCCTTCGATGACTTGAGAGCCAAACCCGATGCCCGCCGTGGCAAGAAATTCCTTGATGCTGGAGCGGTCCAACTCGAATCCGTGGGACTTGCCAATGCGCCACACCATCTTCATCTGGAGCGGCAGGATGGCCATGGTGGCGAGCGTTTCCGGCAGCAATTCGAGGGCTCCGTTGAGGATCGAGTAACGCAGGATCATGCCATTCGAATCGGCCACGGCACTCGCCGGTTCACCGGCATCCAACGGCGCAAGGGCCACGGAGTCCACCTCGTCGTCGAGGGTTTTTGCATCGGCCACGCCGAGGGCAAGCTTGGTGCGGAGGTCATCGAGAAACGCTTGCTCGCCTACGGAAATGGATCCGTTGGCCTCGCAAACGGCGCGTGCCATTTCGTAAGCAAGCATCCGCTCATCGCGGGTTTTCAACTCGGCCACCGCGGCCTCCATCGAGAGCCGGCCCATCAGAATGCGGCGTGACACGGCGGAAACATCCCCGCCACCAAGTTCGCTGGCGAGCGACTCGATGTGTCCGCGCTCCTCATCCGACTTATCGCCATCGGCGAAAGCGGCGAATAGGCAAATGGCGAGCAAGGGTTCATGAGACGGATCGGTTTCGTTGAGTTGCATGGATTCGGATGTGTGGATGAATGCGCCAAACGCGCGGTGTATCGATGACTCAAATCGGGCGCTCACGCAGCTGGAAAATCACACGTTTTTTCCACCGGCATTCGCGGCGATCCACTGATAAGCGAGTAATGCCTGAAACAGCCGTTCGGGCAGAAAATAGGTAGTTTCGATACTGAGGCTTCACCAAAAGCCTGATCAACCTTCTATCCTTTCACGCATCTGCAAGATCATCTCAATTTGAAGGGAGCACCGATTGCGATAAGTCATTGCGAAGCGTCCCAACATACAGAGAACCGAGCACGACTAATAGAAACACTGTGACGCAAGCACCTACAATTATTAGCGACAAGACCTCCATGATCCATCCGGTCATATCAGACTCTGAAGGATGGCTTGCAGCAAAAGAATCGTGGCTTAGCGCATAGCCAATGAGAGTTCCTACAAAACCGATGAGAACGGGAAGCAATCCAGAAGCGACGGCAAACCGGCGCATTCTTTGCGATGTTTTCAGAAAAATAATCACCAGGCTCGCAGATCCAGCGATAAAATCGATAAATATACGCAAGTATTCCAAAAATTCCAGCGCTGAGAAAACTTTGAGTAACGTATTGGATGGTTGTCGTTTTATTATGGCGCTCCTGAACTTTTAGTGGGTAAGTGCACGTCGGTTTTCAATGGTTAAACCACCAGCGATCCAATACGCCATCGCTTGGAAATTTCTAAAGGTGCGATAACCTCTAGCCCTGCGCCGCGCGAGTTGCAAGAGGCC
>CAYRLT010000146.1:0-3328 GCA_964425095.1 uncultured Luteolibacter sp. | reverse complement strand
GAGTGTTGTTAGCGGCGCGGCTAGGATCACTGGAATTCCCGGATGCGGCAAGCTCATGGCATGAACTGCACGGTTTTTAGCCTCAGGCGGAGAGGCGTGTTTCGCTTGTGCTGGATTGGAGGAAGTGGCTCCAGCTTTCATCGGCGAGGCCGTTTTCATGCAGGCCGAAGAGGGGACGCCAGCGCGGAGCGAGCGGTTTGCTGTGCGGGTGCATGCCGACTTCGTGGGGCATTTTGTTTGCCTTCCGGGTGTTGCAGCGGAAGCACGAGGTGACGATGTTTTCCCAAGTGGTGGGGCCACCTTTGTCGCGTGGAGTGACGTGATCGAGATTGAGTTGGGTTTCCGGCAAGGTTTTGGCGCAATACTGGCAAGTGAACTTGTCGCGCAGGAAGACATTGTGTTTGGAAAACTTCACCTCCCGGCGTGGGACTCGCTCATAGCTTGAGAGCACGACGATTTTGGGAATCCGGATGGAAATCCTCGAACTGTGAATCATTTCATCGCCGGTGATGGCATTGGAATAGCCGATCCAAGACATCAGATCGTGGGTGTCGTAGCGCTGCTCCCCTTCGACCTGCACGACCTGTGCATGGCCGGTGCAGAGCAGGTGCAGGGAGCGCCGGACCGAACAGGTGTGGACCGGTTGCCAGAACCGGTTCAACACAAGGACAGGGCGTTCGAGTAATGAAATCATCGCTATTTCCCAAATAATGCTTTGGAAGCTAGCAAAGACCGGCGCTTGAGCAATCGAAAAGGTCGGGTTTCAGCCGATCATAAGGGATTTCAGCGAAACGCGGAGGCGCGAAGTGCGCAAAGAAAAGCGCGGAGTTTTTAAATCAAACATGGGATCGTCATGAAAATCGTCCCTTTCATTACAATAAATCCAATTTTCCTCCGCGACATTCTCCGCAACCTCTGCTTCTCCGCGTTTCGATCCTGCCACGCAAGACGAGAAGTATCAATGCGCGGCGAGCCAGTTCGGGCCGATGCCGTGTTCGACTTCGATCGGGACGCCGTGTGGGAGTGGCAGGGCGGTTTTCATGGCGTCTAAAATTTTCGGGACGAGCTCGTCCTGCTCGTCGAGTGCGAGGTCGAAGACGAGTTCGTCGTGGACCTGGAGCAGCATTTTCGATTGGTAAGGTTTTTCGCGCAGCAGGGAATCGATGCGGATCATGGCGAGTTTGATCATGTCGGCGGCGGTGCCTTGGATGGGCGTGTTGATGGCGGCGCGCTCGGCGTTGCCGCGAAGGTTTTGGTTTCCTGAGTTGAGGTCCGGGAAATACCGGCGACGACCGGAAAGGGTCTCGACGTATCCGGCTTCACGCGCCTCGGCGATGGTGCGGTCCATGAACTCTCGGATGGTCGGGTATTCGCGGAAATAGGCTTCGATGATGGCGGTGGCTTCGGCGCGCGGGATGGCGAGTCGTTGCGAGAGTCCGAATGCGGAGATGCCGTAGATGATGCCGAAGTTCACCATTTTCGCGGTGCGGCGCATGTCTGAGGTGACGTCATCGGGGTCGACGACGAACACCTTGGACGCGGTGACCGTGTGGACGTCGGTGTTGTTGCGGAAGGCCTCGATCATGGTGGCGTCATTGGCGATGGCGGCCATGACGCGGAGTTCGATTTGCGAGTAATCGCAGGACAGGATCTGAAATTGCAAGGATGCTAGGTTAGATTTCCGCGGCACGAACGCCTTGCGGATTTTGCGGCCGGCCTCGGAGCGCACCGGGATGTTCTGGAGGTTGGGATCGGACGAGGCGAGGCGGCCGGTGGCGGCGACGAGTTGGTGGAAATGGGTGTGGATGCGGCCGGTTTCCGGGACGATGTGGGTCGGCAGCGCGTCGAGATAGGTGGACTTGAGTTTGGTGGCCTCGCGCCATGAAAGGATGTCTGAAATGATCGGGTGTTTGCCTTCGAGAGTGGAGAGCGTTTGTTCGTCGGTTTTGTATTGGCCGGTTTTGGTTTTCTTCGCTTTGTCGGCGAGGCCGAGGTGATCGAAGAGGATCTCGCCGAGTTGTTTGGGTGAGGCGATGTTGAATGATCGGTCGGCGTGTTGGTGGATGGATTTTGCGAGTTCGTCGATTTGGATTTGGAGTTCCACGCCGATGGTGCCGAGGGCATTGGGATCCACCGAGATGCCTTCCATCTCCATGCGGACGAGCACCGGCAGGAGCGGGCCTTCGATTTCATTGAGGATTTTTTCCTGGCCTGCTTCAGCTAACAGAAGGCGGAGCTTGGCGGCGAGCTGGAAGGTGACGTCGGCATCTTCTGCGGCGTATTCGGCGAGGGTTTTGAGAGGAATGGAGGCGATGTCGAGCTCCTTGGAGGATTTGGTTTTCTCGGCGAAGGCGAAGAGGTCGTCCGACGGTGGGGCGGCGTCCTGCGGGCTGGCTATATCCGAGAGTTTGACGGGCATATAGCCGAGTAGAATTTCTGATAGATAGTCCATCGAGTGTCGGCGCTCGGGAGCGACTAGAATATCGGCGAGCATGGTATCGAAAAACGGGCCAGCCACTTCGATGCCGTGGTGGTGGAGGATGGAGAGGTCGTATTTCAGGTTGTGGCCGATCTTTTCAGCGGGGGAGGCGAGGATGGATTTGAGATTGGATAGTAGAGATGGGGAATATGGCAGATACCATGCTTCGTGGGCTATCCAAGAGAAAGCGACGCCTAGCAGCTTTGCGCCAAAGCGATCGAGCGAGGTGGTCTCGATGTCGAAACAGAAAGAGGATTGGTTTGCGAGCTCGACGAAGAGTTGTTGCTGGAGTTCGGGGGTGTCGGCGAGGTGATAGGTGTGCTCGACATCGTGGATGGTTTTGAAAGTTTCGAAAATCGTCGGATTTTCGGGCTCTTGTTGGTCCGATGTGGAAGAAGCGGGCGGGACGCCCACGCTCCCTTCCCCGAAGAGGCGTTTGGTGAGCGTGCGGAATTCGAATTCGTTGAAGAGGGTTTTGACGGCTTCGTTGTCGCGCGGCGAGAGCACGAGGTCGTCCCAGGTGACTTCGACGGGCACATCGATGATGATGGTGGCGAGGTCTTTGGAAAGCAGGGCCATGTCGGCGTGGGTCTCGACGAGTTCTTTCTGGCGGCCTTTGATTTTCGCGCTGTTGGCGATGAGGTTTTCGATCGATCCGAATTCGGCGATGAGTTTTTGGGCTGTTTTCGGGCCGATGCCGGGGATGCCGGGGATGTTGTCCGAGGCGTCGCCCATTAAGCCTAACAAATCGATGATATGATCCGGTTCCGCGACGCCCCAGATTTCCGGGAGTTTTTCGAGGCCAATGATTTCGTGGTCATTGCCTTTGCGGCCGGGTTTCCACATGAA
>CAYRLT010000145.1:0-6027 GCA_964425095.1 uncultured Luteolibacter sp. | reverse complement strand
CCAATGGGTTGGAGCTTCGCGCGGTTCATCCTGCGTCATTGAAGCTATCCGTCGTCGCTGCGATTAACCCGGATAAACTTCCGGCACAAGTATGGCTTCACTTCCCCTTGCACCACAGAAGTGTGGTGCATCCTTATGGTCGGCAACACAGGCACAGCCCTTTGGGCTTCGCGCTTTTCTTTGGCTGCGACGCTACGAGTGGATTACTTTGCTTTCGTTGTTTGGGGCGCGGGTTTTGCGGTGAGGGCGGTGTGTGCGGCCTTGGCCATCTCCCCTGCGCCGTTGGCATTCGGGTGGACGCGGTCGGGTATCATCTCCGGTTTTTTTTCTAGAGCGGCGTGCATGTCGATGACACCGGATTTCAACTCCTCCGCGAGGGCATTGATGCGTGGGATTTGCTCTTGGATGTTCTTTTCTGCGATACCGTAATTCCCAGTTCCAATGACCGGGCAGGGCCGGCAGATGAACACGCTCGGTTTACTTTCGAGCTCTAGGAATGACTTCACCAGATCCCTGTAGTCAGCGACAAATTCCGTTTCGTATTTCCAGTTCTGCGGTTTGGTATCGTTGGTACCGAGCATGATGATGACCACGTCCGGTTTGAAGGCGAGAGCGTTTTGATAGGCTTTCTCATTCCAATACGGGAAATCACCCTTGCGCAGCAGGGTACGCCCGCTGACGCCGAAATTACCCACTTTCCATTGATCTCCGAGCAGTTGCTGCAATTGCTTTGGATAAGGATTTCCCTTGCTGCCGGATCCTTGAGTGATGCTATCGCCGATACAAGCGACGCGCACGGGTTCTTTGTATTTCGCGGGATCGATGGGAGTGGCGGTGGCCAAGGCGGTGCCAAGACAGACGGTCATCAGGATTTGTGGGAACGTGGACATGAGCGAAAAGCTAGCTGGATCGGACGCGTTGTAAACCTTGCTTGCGCATGGGATGGGGATGGCTTGGTAAAATAGGATCAGGGATTCCCGGCATCATGCTCATTCGTATTGAAGCGACCACTTGACGTCGGTGTTTTCCTTGGCCGTGAGCACGAGCGAGCCGAGGCCTTGGGCGGCGTGAGCTTCGAGTTTGGCAGCGCCGCCGGTGGCTTGGGCTTTGAGCGGTTTGGCTCCATTGTGGGCGATGGCGATCTTGAAGGGCTCGCCGCCGATGACATGGGCGGTGCCGCTCAAGGTTTTGCCGGCGGCACCCCAGCAAACATTTGTTAGATCAACCCAACCCTGGAGGAGGTGGCGGTCGGTGGAGACGACCTGCGGGTTAGGCTCGGCTTTGCGGACGGAGATCATCGCACAGTGGTTAGACTCGAGTTCGCGTTCGAGGCGGGCCTTGCCGGAGAGTTTTCCGAGGTAGGTATCGGTCCAGAACTCGTAGGCATGGTATTCGGCGGATGGGTCGAGGCCGATGGCATTATCAGCGCAGTGACCGCTGATGGCGGTGGAAATGGCGGCGCTTTCCTTGCCGGTGTTGTAGAAGGTGATCTGGTGCCAATCGGGCGTGAGGCCGAGATCATAGACCTGCGGATCTTTGACACCGATGAAGGCATCGAGCGGACGGGCGGACTTGGCCTCGGGGTAATGCGGATAAGTGCGGGAAACGTCGTGTGTGATCTCGGGAGTGAACAAGGAAAACGACGAGGCGAGGTCGAGCCGACCGCTAGTTAGAAAGACCATGGTGAGCAGGGATCGGCGGATTTCCGGTGTGATGCCATGCACGGCTTTGGTATCCGGGTAATAGTTGAAGACCGTCCGGTTTTTATACCAGCGCAGGCCGCTGATGGAAATCATGGCGGGCTCGTAATCCTTCGAATCCGCCCAGGTGCGCTGGGTGTCCACGACTCCGGCGGTGACTTCAAGGCAGGGGCGGGTGGATTCGCCGAGGTTGCGTTCGTCGATAAAACCTTTTTTCCCAAATGCCTCGCGCAACAACTCGAAGGCCTTGCGGTAGGCGGCGTTGGTGGTCGAATAACGATCATCAAAGCCGCCTTCCGGACGCCAGGCGGTGGCCGGGTAATCGACTTTCACGCCGCGCACGCCGTCTGTGGCTATTTTTTTCCAGACCTTGAGAAAATGAGCTTGGAACTCCTTGTCGGTGTAATCGTAGGTGACGTAAGGCTGGTGGTGCGGGTGTCTGTATTTGAGATTTTTGCCGGGCGTGAACTTGTCGACTTCAGACGAATCATTGAAGAGCATCCACTGCGGAAACTGGCGGGCAAAATCGTCGGCCGGCATGCCGAGTTGCATGTAGATATAAGGAATCCCGCCGCCAGCGCACATCGCTTTACACCATTTGGCCATAGTTTCATAGGGTTCAACGAGGTGTTTGTGTAAACGGAAACGTTCGTCATCCCACCAACCTTGTTCGGTATCGAAATGATATTTGTCCGGCTCCATGCGGAGGGAAACTTGGGTGTATTTGGTGATGCCGGATTTGTTGGCTTGTTCGAGTTCTCCGATGAGTTTGGCCGAGTTGTTGACGTTCGGAAGCTTGCTCAGCGCTCCGACGCTCCAGCCGCAGAGCACGGGAAAATCATAGATGTTCGGGCTGGCATGGTTGGCGGCGCGCATGGCGAGGCCGTAGCGCTCGAGGGCTTCGAAGGGCTCGCGGGTGTGGACGTCGAGGTAGAGGGTGTCATGCGCGAGCCACGTTTGATCCTCATCGATGAGGCGACCGATCGGATCTTCCGAGTAAAACGCGGGAGATCCGTTTTGAAGCACGGCATAGGCACCAAATTCGCGATAGCGCAGGCCGCCCCAGACGGCGGTGCGGCGGGTGCCTTCGACGGTGCCGGTGAGCATCAGGGCATTGGCGGCGCTACGAGTGAGACCGGGCTCAACAGTGGTAGGAGCGGCACCCGCGCCGCCGTTGAGCGTCAGTGGTTTTTCGATCATTTTGCCAGCAAAAAATTTACCGCCGCCCAGGGGACGGCTTTCTCTAACACGCAGGCTGAGGAAGCTAGGAGCTTTGAGACCAAAGCCGCAAACGAGCGCGGGGTGATTCTCGTAGAGCGCATAGGTGAAAATTTGTTTGGTGGCAATGTGATAGCGGAGTTCATTGGCATCGACGACTGAGAGGGTGACACGCTTACCGGTGCCGAGTTCGTCCGTGAGATCAGCCACGGTGATCGATTCCACGTTTCCGGTGCGTCCCCAAGGCAGGGCAAAACGGGCATCGCTGAGGAGAACATCACCGGTTTTGGCATCTTGGATCGTGAAGGTGCCTTGTGCTTCAAACGCGACGGTTACAATGCCATTGCCTAATTTCCCATCGGCGTAAGTGACAGGTGCAGCGGAAGACGGATGAATGATGGCGAGGACGCAAGCGCAGGTGGCAAGGGAGCGGGTGATCATGGTTTTGAAATTGGATTTGGAGTAGAGAAAGGAACGCGGCTTTTGATTTGGATGCCGGTGGAGGTGAGTTCGTGGATTTCGTTGGGAGAAACGGTGGATGATTGTGTTTTCCCGAAGACGATGAGTTTCACTTCCTGCTTATCCGGAGAAATACCTACCACTTCCAGCACGCGGCCGTCGAGATCGGTGATCACGCGGACGCCGGAATCGCATGTGAAAACCGGCTTTCCGCCGACGAGGGCTTCAAATTTCCCCTGGCTGTGACGCAGTTCGAAGTTGCGGTTGCCCCATCGTTGGCTGTAGGTGAAATCCTCCGCTTTCGGATCGACCGAAGACCACCACACACGGTCATTAGAAACATCCAGGTGGATGCCGTGCAGGCGGGAGAGATATTCCAGCGCGGCGAGCATCATCGGGCCGTATCCATCCGGTTTGGGTCCGGACGGATCACCCGTCAGGGCATCGAGTTGCTGGGAAAACCGGCAACCGTTGCGGATCAGCACCGTTAGCAACTTATTTCCTAACAGCGAAACTTCGGCAAAATGCCCGTATCGTTCGAGCGCATCGATTGCGCGTTGATAGGTGAGCCCTTGCGGCTGGCCGCTCCAATTGTTGCCCTTGGCGTTTTCGTAGAGCGGATCGTTGATTGCGATCGAGACCAGCGGCACGGGTGTCCAGAACTCGCGCGGATTGAGCAGGTGGAGTTGGATGAAGGAGTCCGCCATTTCCTGGGTGAAAATGCCATACCACATGCAGCGCAGGTTGTTGTGGATAAGTTCGGGCAAACGGCGACCGTTGCGATCGAGGTCAAAACATGCGTGCCGATCGGCAACCCACAATTTTTCGATCAGACGTTTGCGCACGTCTTCCGCCTGCGAGCGCCAGTGTTGTTCCCTACCGGTGCCGAGTTCCTTCGCGATGGTGGCGAGCGTTGCACGGGCGTTGTAACTGTAGGCCATGACATCCATCGACGCGAAGGGAACCATGACATCATCCAAGGTCGGACGGGATTCATTTTCGCCGAGCGGGTGGGACCAGTAGTTGCCGTATTCCTTTGGGTTTTTCGGATCCGGCAGGCCCTTGGTTCCCGGTGGCTCTTCGAACGGCCAATTGGTTGGGGCCCAGCGCTTCGTCAAGCGATTGGCGCTGTCCTCGCCGGTGTCCCACACGCACCAAGTTTCTAGCAAGCCATCACCATTGGAATCGCGGGTGCGCCAGAGGTAGGCATCATGCGCCGCGAGCGAGTCGTGAAGTTTGCGCAGATAGACTTTGTCGCGACCCATCCAATGATACATCCGCGATGCCGGTTCCGGAAAACAAAAGCCTTGGAACATCTCGAAATCGGTGGCTATTTCGTGCTCCGGCAGCCAAACATATCCTTCTGGCGGGGTTTTGTCCCAACCCCGTTTTCGAACGGTATTGCCGGACACGACCATGCCCGGCAGGCGCCCGTCCGCACGCTGGCCGAGCATGAAAATCGTCTGATTGTTGAGAGCTATTTGCGGGTTGCGCTTGGCATACATCTCCCCGCCCATCGGTTGGGTCTCGATCCACGCGTCCATGTATCCGCCTCCCTCAACGAGGATATCCAACGATGGAGTGAACCGGATGATGTTGGCTCGGAGTTTTTCTTCGGCGGCATCGTGCAACCGCTGGAGCCCTGCGTTTTTGCTTTGGAATACCACGCCGGTTTCCAAAGCCGCTGTATAGAGAGGTGATGCTTCCGCCGCGCAAATCATAGGCGCGGAAATGACTGCTGCTAGAACGGCGAAAACGAACTGGAATCCAGCGGGCATTTTTTCATGTGGATGATTCAAACACTATTTTCCAAGCGGCGGATGCCGAGCGGATTGTCGTCGCGGAGTTCGGCGGGCAAGGCGGTTTGCGGGAAGGCCTGCCAGGCGACGGGGCGACAGAAACGGTAGATGGCCATGGTGCCAACCGAAGTACTACGCCCGTCCGAGGTGGCCGGGAACGGTCCGCCGTGGACCATGCTGGAGCAAACTTCCACGCCGGTGGGAAAACCATTGAAAATCAGGCGTCCGGCGCGTTGTTGGAGAACCTGGATGAGCGCCGTGTTGGCGGCGAGTTCTTCCACGGAGCCAAAGAAGCTGGCGGTGAGTTGGCCTTCTAGACCGGCGATGGCGGATTGGATTTCCGCGAAGCTGCCACGCACGATCAGGGCAGCGGGGCCGAACATTTCGCCGTGCAGCGCAGGTTGATTTAGAAAATCGGAAACGGAAACCGTGAAAACCGCCGGAGTGCACTGGCCGTAGCCTGCATCCGCCTTGCAGCGTGCGAGCACCTGCACTCCCGGCACACCTTCGAACTCGCTGGTAGCACTGGCGTAGGCTTGGCAGATCGAGGCGTTGAGCATGGTGCCCGGGTTGCCGGCTTCGACCAATTCGGCGAGGCGTTTAAGAAAATCGTCGCCTTGATCATCGGGCATGAAAACGAGGCCTGGATTGGTGCAGAATTGGCCGATACCCAACGTAAGCGATCCGAAATAACTTTCAGCCAGCGCGGTTTCGCCACGGATGAGAGCACCGGGGAGGATGACCAGCGGATTGACCGAACTCATTTCCGCATACACCGGGATCGGCTGCGGGCGAGCAGCGGCGGTGGCCATCAGCGCCAACCCTGCCGCACGTGATCCGGTGAATCCGAC
>CAYRLT010000144.1:0-3149 GCA_964425095.1 uncultured Luteolibacter sp. | reverse complement strand
AAAATACTGGGTGCAGGACTGGTGGGTCAAGCGCCTGGCTGCCCGCGATCTGTCGGCCATCTGGGAATACCCGAAACCCAACTCGCACAGCTACCTGATTGTCAGCTTTGAATCCTACCTCGACCAATACCGCGCCACCGGCGAGCAACCCTTTCTCGACGCGACGCTCGCGGCGCGGGAGATGATCATCAAGCATTGGGAACACGTCGGCGGCAGCCTCGCCATCTGCGAGGGGCCGCCACCCTATCCGCCGGACACACTTTACATCAACCCGGCGCTCCACACCGGCGAAACCTGCGGCAACGTCTTTTGGATCAAGTTCAACCAGCGCTTCCACCAACTCTATCCAAACGAGGAAACCTACGTCAACGAGATCGAAAAATCCATCTACAACGTGCTGCTGCCCAACCAGGAGGGTGCCAAGGGAATTCGCTACCATTGCCGGATGGAGGGCCAACGCGACCGCGGTTGGACCGAAAACAGTTGCTGCGAAATCCAGGGTGCCCGGCTCTTCGGCTCACTGCCCGAGTATATCTTCTCCACCGCCAGAGACGGACTCTATGTCAACCTGTTCGAGTCCTCATCCATCCGCTGGAAAGTAGCAGCTCAGGACGTCAGCCTGACCATGAACAGCCGGTTTCCCTATGAACCCAAGGTTGAATTGAAGCTCGAGACCGCCACACCGGTGACGATGAAATTGCGCGTGCGCGTGCCGGCCTGGGCGGCGGCGGACATGCCTGTCATGGTCAACGGCAAACAAATCACCATAGGCAAGCCCGGCACTTACGCGGTGTTAGATAGGACCTGGGCCGCCGGCGATACGGTCACCTTCACCCTGCCGATGGGTTTCCGCGCGACCCGCTACACCGGAGTGGACCAGATCAAGGGCCATGAGCGCTATGCCTTGGAATACGGCCCGATCCTGCTGGCCGCCGCCGGCCCCTTGGATGACAGGCTGCGCATGCGGATCGTCCAGGCACCCGAATCGCCAGATACCTGGCTGCAGCCGAAACCTGGCGAAGGCCTGCATTTCACCGTTCCCGGCCATCCCGACTGCGAGTTCATGCCCTGCTGGGACCTTGGCCAGCGGACATATACTTGTTATCCAATCATCGAACCCCTGGCCATCGAAGGCCTAACCCCGTTCCCTGAAACCACCGAGGTGAAGATCATCTCCGCCGTGCCTGGCGCGGTCATCCGCTACACCACCGACGGCTCCGAACCGGGCACGCACTCGCCCGCATTCTCCGGCACCTTGAAGATCCAAAAGACCTGCATGTTGCGGGCCCGGGCGTTCGTCGGGGCCAACCCGCAATCCCAAATCGCCGAACGCCGGTTCCAACGGGTGCCGGCGATGGCTCCGACCATCCGCCCCAAACCCGACACCCAACTGCTCGAGATGGTCTTGCCGCCCCAGGCACCCGGGGCCCGCATCCATTATACCTTGGACGGCAGCCAACCCACCGCCCAATCACCCCGCTACGAGCAAGCGCTGCCAATGCCGACGCGCAAGACCACCGTCCGGGCGTGCGCCATCATTCCGGGCTGGGATCCCAGCCCGACCGTGCAATTTGCTGTCGGGTCCGACGTCACCGAGCCTTGGCAGACGCCCGATGTCCACCTCTCCGCGCTCACCCCGCTGGCCGCCACGGCCGGCTGGAACAGCGTCCAAACCGACAAGAACATCACCGGCAAACCCCTCGCACTGTGCGGAAAAACCTATCAGAAAGGCATGGGCGTCCACGCCCGCTCGGAGTTGGTTTACGTCCTCAAGCCAGAATACCGGCGCTTTGTCGCGCTGACCGGCATCGATGACCAGGCCATCGCGGATAGCAAGGCCGATGCCAGCGGCCTCGCCGCCAAGGGCAGCGTCGTGTGCGAGGTCTATGTAGATGACGATTTGCTCTATCGGACGCCCGTGCTGCGCCCGGCGCAACAGTGGCACATCGACCTGCCGCTCCCCGCCACCGGCCACCACCTGAAACTCGTCGTCACCGACGGCGGCGATGACTATAACTACGATTGGGGCGACTGGCTCAACGCCGGCTTCGTCACTACGGTTCCATGACCGATCACCGGCCTTCGTTACTAATAAATATGAAGAAAGAACCATGAAGGCTTTCCCGTAACTTATCACACAAGAATCAACCATTGATCCTACCTCCGGGCCAAAGTGCAGCTGATTCCGCTTCAGATGGGCACCCACCAAGAACTCAAACCACCAAACATCCATGAAACCCGCAGTCACCTCCCTCCTCCATGCCATCCTACGTCGTTCCCTGCTGGCAATCACGCCTGCGGGCGGTCTGCGCCTGCGTCCCCATTGGCAGCCGGTGCTTCTGCTTCTATCGGGCTTGTTCGCCGTGTCAAATCCTGTCGCAGCGGCCGAACCGCCCAACGGTTATCACAGTGCGATCGCCAACTCCGCCGACACCACCAAGTGGGTCGCGCTCGACCTGGGAGAGCCGCGGAACTTCGACGCGGTGCGCTTGTTTCCCGCCCGGCCCTTTGATTACATTCCGGGCTTCCTGTTCCCCGTGCGCTTCAAGCTCGAGGCCGCGGCCACGGCGGATTTCACGGACGCCCGTGTGCTGTTAGATAAGACCGCCGCCGACCAGCCGAATCCGGGCACCGAAGCGCCGATCTATCATTTCGAACCGGTGACCGCGCGCTTTGTCCGGCTGACCGTCACGCGGCTGGCCATGCGGAACGGCGACGACCATGCCTTCGCACTGGCGGAGATGCAGGTCTTGAAGGGCAAGGACCTGCTGTCAAAGGGTGCCAAGCCGTCCGCCCTCGACTCGATCGAAACCGGCGCCTGGGCCCTGGTCAATCTAACCGACGGCGTGCTCGAGAGCGTCAAACCCGCGGAGTCCGCGGTGGCTGCCGCCGCTCCGCCCAGCCAGCCCGCAGCCGCACCGCCTGCCGGAACCGACAAGCTCCCGGCCGCCGCGCCCGCGAGTCAGCCCCAGGACCCGCTCGCCACGCGCTTGAAGGCCAGCGACCCGGCCACCTGGAAACCCGTGCCCTATCAGGCCGAGGCGCCCACCGGCGGCGTGACGCTCGATGACAAGGGCTTGTTCAAGCCGGTGATGGAGAATAACATCGGCTACCTGCTCAACTCGTTTTCGGTGGACCACATGCTGGTG
>CAYRLT010000143.1:0-12728 GCA_964425095.1 uncultured Luteolibacter sp. | reverse complement strand
CCGATTGGCTTTTCCACAATGAGCGGGCGGATGTGTTCAGTTGTCCGGCGCTCAAGCAATGCTCGAAGCTGGGTGAGAGCGAGGGCGATTTCCGTGCCCGACTCACCCACGAAGCACGTGAAGTTCGGGACGCGGCGATCGAGAAACTGCGGGATGCCACGGCAAAGAAAATCGCGACTCTTGAAGGGCGGTTGCGGACTGCTGAAGGGCAGCTGATGAAGGAAAAAGCCGAGGCGAGCGCGGCGAAAATGCAGGCGAGCGTTTCCGTGCTGGGTGGTCTGCTCGGCGGTTTGTTCGGTCGTAAAGCCGGGCTGGGATCGATCACGCGTGGCTCAGCTGCGATCGGTAGAGCGACCAGCGCCTACAAGCAGCATCAGGATGTGGCCAACGCGGATGCGAAAATCGCGGGAATCAGTGGTGAAATCGAGGCGATTCAGAGTGCGTTGGAAGCTAATATTGCGGAGATCAGCGCGTCTTACGATCCGGATGCGCTCGCGCTGGAGACCGAGACGATCAAGCCGACGAAATCGAATATTGATGTTGAGAAGGTCGCGTTGCTCTGGCTGCCAGCGGTGTCTTGAACTTGATGTCTGGATCGCGGAGGCATGATCATGGAGGGGCGAAACGTGTTTGCCCTGACCATGAGATGACCATGGGAAGCGCTTTACTCATTTCATGGGCTCTTCATGGGCATCGGCGGACGCGTTCCGCCGCTCCTTGTGGACGATGTATGATCGCTCGGCCATGAGAGGTGCCAATGAGAAGCGCTTTGCCGTCACTCATTGGCTTTTTCATGGGCATCGGCGGATCGGATTCCGCCGCTCCGGAGGGGAGCGGGTTTGGTGAATTGCTAAGGCATTGCCCAAGACTCGCGGAAAGGAAATGATCCTCCCGGAATGATCGATTGGACGGAACAAACATTGCGGGCGGCGGCCTCGTGGCAGGCATTTAAAGAGGGGAAAGCGCTCTTTGAATCCGGTGCTGTGACGGAGGTGAAGATCGGCTCAAACGGTTGGCAAGGCTTGGTGAAATGGGGCAAACGACCGTTTCGCGTCAGCGTTGCGGTGAAATCCGGAACCAACATCGAAGCCCGTTGTTCGTGCCCGGAAAACCAATCGTCCGGCGCGGTTTGTGCCCATGCGGTGGCGACCGGACTGGCGTCATTGTCCGCGAAAAAGGCGAAACCTGCCACTGCCGCAGCTGCGCCACCTCCAGCAGTTGCCGCGCCTGTGGCATCGGTCGCATGGCAGATTTTGCTGCCGCTCAATTGGCGTGAGGCGCTGGCTCGTGGCAAACTTTCGGCCACGCTCGCGGTGTCGTCCGGTGACCCGATTTCTCCGGCGGATGATCGCCTTAGCGCTTGGCTCGCCCGCGAACGGGTCGCGCCGAAGGGGATTCTCAGCCTGAATCTTGATGGCGACCGGGTTTCCGCCTTTTTGGAAGCTGTCGCTGATCATCCGCGCTTGGTGGTTGGAAAGGATCGCCTTTCGATCGCGATTCGTTCCGGCGAACGTTTCCTGTTGGGCGATGCAACTCGCGATGGTGACCGGATTCGTTTGGTCCCATCGCCAGATTCCGGGCCGTGGGTAGAGATCTCGGGGGTCTTCTGGCGGATTTCGGCTGAAACGGTAAGCCGGGTGGGTGAGGGGAACATTCCGGCGGATCTGGCGGCCTCGCTCACGGAAATTTCCTGTGGCAAGTCCGTGGAAATCCCGACGGCTCGGTTTTTCAACAGCCTCGATGCATGGCAGGAATGGGTCGCATTTCCGGATGGCTCATGGCTCGATGCGTTGCATTTCGTGCCGGCATCGGTGGGGATCGAACTCACGTTGGAAGGCTCGCTCCAACATCTCGAAGCCCGCCTGCTGGCGAAATATGGCGACGCTCCGGCAGTGCCGCCCGGGCTTGGGAAGGTGGACGGTTTGCCCCGGCTTTTGGAAGATCGATGCGAGGTCCGAAATTCGGCGGCTGAAGAGCGCGCCGCCAACCGTCTCATGCAAGCTGGCTTTGAGGTTGAGGATTATTCAAACGGTTGTTGGGTTCTAAAAGGCGAGTCCGCCATCATTGGTTTTCTTACTCGGGCGCTGCCGGAACTCCGCAAGGATTGGTCGGTGATTGAAGGGGAGCGATTCAGCCATGTGCAGAAACAGGTGGCGGTGGTGGCTCCAAAAATCGACATTCTGGGCTCGGGTGAAGATTGGCTGAGCTTCGATCTTAGTTTTCAAACAAGTGATGGGATTTCAATTCCCGCCGCCGAAGTCAGGCAGCTTTTGAGGTCGGGTCGGAGCTCCGGCCAAAGTGCTGGAGGTCGGCATTTGGTTATTTCGAACGACTTGGCGGAGATCATTGATCCGCTGTTTTCGGAGCTCGATCTGCGACAGGAAGACGGACATTTCAGAAGTTCTGCGCGATCGGGTGAGATTGTCCGGGAAATCCAGAAAAAGATATCGAAGTCGAAAGACAGCAAAGACTTAGAAGATTTATTAACATTTAATTCACCACCGACATTTCAGGCGGAACTCAGGCCGTATCAGACTCATGGGGCGGCGTGGCTTCACGACCGGGTGCAGCGCTTTGGCGGGGCCTTGTTGGCAGATGACATGGGCTTGGGTAAAACAATCCAAACAATTGCTTTAATCGAACAATTGTTTTCTGAATCGATGGAGGATTCCGGGGTGGTATTGGTTTTGGCGACGGCGTCGCTGCTGGGGAACTGGAAGGCGGAGTTTGCTAAATTTGCGCCGGGTCGGTCGGTCAGGATTTTGCATGGCACGGCGCGCGACCGCATGCGGGATGAGATGCGAGCGGGCGATGTGGTGATCACGAGCTATGGCACTTTGGTCCGCGATCTCGCTTGGCATCTCAAGCGCGACTACCGTGCGGTGGTGGTGGACGAGGCGAGTTTGATGCGGAATCCGGATACGGATCATGCCAAGGCGATTGCGAAATTGCGGGCCTCCCGCCGGGTGGCGCTGACCGGTACACCGATCGAAAACGGAGTTCGCGATTTGTGGTCGATCTTTCGATTCATTCAGCCCGGCTGGCTCGGTGGGCGGGATGATTTTAAGGCGCGCTATGAAACGCCGCTTGCCACGGGGGAAGCGGCCGGGGCGGCGATGGAGCGGTTGCGGCTCAAGATTTCGCCGTTTTTGCTGCGTCGGACCAAGGAGGAAGTTGCACCGGAATTGCCCTCGAAGTTGTTCATTGATGAGTTCTGTGATTTGAGTCCGGACCAGCAAGCGGTTTATCGCGAGCTGTTGATCGAGGGCCGCAAGCGAGTGGATGCCATCGCGGATTCCGGCAATGTCGGCGCTGCTCGGATGCAAATGCTGACCGCGTTGCTCCGTCTCCGGCAAACGTGTTGCGATCTCGCTCTGTTCGAAAACGAACGATTTAAGCAATTGTTGGTCGCGCGACGATCCGCCAAGTTACAACGCCTGTTGGAGTTGTTGGAAGAGGCGGTGAATGGAAATCACAGAGTGTTGGTTTTCAGTCAGTTTCAGAAGCAATTGGTGGAGATCGAGAAATGCGTTTCAGAGCAAGGTTGGGATTGTCTGCGACTGGATGGGCAGACACGAAACCGTCAACAACTTGTGGATAAGTTCCAAGATCCGAAGGGGCCACCGGTGTTTTTGATCAGCCTCAAAGCCGGAGGCTACGGACTGAATTTGACCGCAGCGGACACGGTCATTCACTTCGACCCTTGGTGGAATCCGGCGGCGGAGGCGCAAGCGACCGACCGCGCTCACCGGATCGGCCAGACGCGTCCGGTGACGGTGTATCGACTTTTGACGCGTGGAACGGTCGAGGAAAAGGTCATCCGTCTTCAGGCGAAAAAACGCGAGCTCGCGGCGGTGATCGATGAAAGCGGCAGCGGAGATGCGGCTGGCTGGACGATGAAGGATTTTGAGGCAGTGCTGGGGGAGACGCTGCTGACGATTTGATGCTTGGAAGCATGTCGCGGCGACCCGTGATCGCAGTGCCGTGAATTCCGGGTTGCGGATTGGGAATTGGGGATTATCACGGGCAGGTGATTTTCGATGAGTTGCAGGTGTGGATGGATCCGGTGCGGCGCAGCGGGCCGGAGGCGATGGCGGTGGACGAGTGGTTGTTGGCGACCGTGGAATCGCCGGTTTTGAGGATTTATGATTGGCTCGGCGATTGGGGGAGTGTCGGGTATTTTGGGGATTTGGAGGTGGCGCGGGCGACCTTTCCGGGAGTGGCCTGGGTGAGGCGTTGGACGGGTGGCGGGACGGTGGACCACCGGGCGGATTGGACCTATTCGGTGATTGCTCCGGAGCGTGAGACGCTGGCGGTAATGCGAGGGGCGGAGAGTTACCGGGCGCTTCATGCGGCGCTGGCGGAGGCTTTGCAGGCCGAAGGAATGGATGCCCGGCTGAGCACGGGGGCGGACGAAACCGGAGCTGCGGCGTGTTTTGAGAATCCGGTGAGCCATGATCTCATCGATGCCGTCGGGCGGAAAATCGCGGGCGCGGGTCAGCGCAGAACGAAACGGGGCTTGCTGCACCAAGGATCGTTGGCGCGGATCGCAGACCCGGTGCTTTCCCGTCAGCGGGCGGAATCATTGGCCTCAGTACTGGCGCGGCAGTGGGATTTTCAAGAATTTTATCCGCTGGAGGAGTTCATCACGGAGAGGGTGTCGGCACGCTACGGACTGCCGGCATGGACGGAGCGTCGGTCACTAGGCCCCCAAGGGGCGATCGCCGAATCGCCCTGACCATCAGGGGACAATGGAAAGCGCTTCGTTCAGTTCATTGACTTTTCATGGGCATCGGCGGACGGATTCCGCCGCTCCTTGGGGCGCTGCGCTAAAATACATTTGCGTTTTGGAAGGCGTGAAGCGGCCTTCACAGTGCTCCGAAGCGGCGGTGCCTGAGTTGGTATTCGCGGACGGCTTCGATGAGGTCGTTCTTGCGGAAATCGGGCCAGAATTTTTTTACGATGACGATTTCCGCGTAGCTGATTTGCCAGAGCAGGAAATTGGAGACGCGCATCTCGCCGGAGGTGCGGATGAGAAGGTCCGGGTCCGGGATGCCGACGGTTTGCAGGTGGGATGCGAACATCGTGCAATCGATCTGATCCGGGGAAATCGTTCCTGCGGCGGCTTCTGCGGCGAGCGAGCGGGCGGCGCTGATGATTTCTTCGCGTCCGCCATAGGAGAGGGCGAGCACGAGGGTCATTGCGGTGTGATCCGCCGTTTGCGCCATGATTTTATCCAGCAGCGCGCGGGTCTTGGCCGGCAGTCGATCTAGCTGACCGATCGCCTGAAGGCGGATGTTTTGCTTTTTGAGATCCTTGGATTTTTCTGATAGAAAGCGATCCAGCAAGGCCATCAGGGCTTTGACTTCCGCTTCCGGGCGGTTCCAGTTTTCCGAGGAAAACGCATAGAGGGTGAGGTATTTGACTCCGAGTTCGATGCAGGTATCCGCGACTTCGCGGACGGATTCCGCACCTGCACGATGGCCTTCCCGGCGCGGCAGTCCACGTTCCTTGGCCCAACGGCCGTTGCCATCCATGATGACGGCGATGTGACGGGGAATGTCTGGAAAGTCGGACATGTCTTCAAACCACGAGTGTCTGCACCCGGTCCGGTCCTACGCCGACGAAGGCGATGGGCGCACCGCAAAGTTCGCTGAGACGATTCAGATAGGCTTTCGCTTGTTCTGGAAGTTGGGCGTATTCGGTGCAAGCGGTGGTGTCGGATTGCCAGCCGGGCATCGTTTCGTAAATTGGCACTGCGCGATCCCAGGCCGAGCGATCTGCGGGAGGGAGTTCGTGGACCACACCATCGATGTTGTAACCGGTGCAAATTTGCAGGGTTTCGTAAGCATCGAGGCCGTCCACATTGGTGACGGCGAGACCGGTGACACCATTGACCATGCAGGCAAAGCGCAGCAAAACCGTGTCTAACCAACCACAACCGCGCGGGCGACCGGTGGTGGCTCCAAATTCGCGGCCGAGGCCGTGCAGATATTCTGATAGACCTTCGTCCACAGTGGGGAAGGGGCCTGAGCCGACGCGGGTGGTGTAGGCTTTGCAAACTCCGATGACGGCATCGATCGCCGTGGGCGGCAGGCCGGAACCGGTGCAGGAGCCGCCGGATGTGGTATTGGATGACGTGACAAACGGATAGGTGCCGTAGTCGATGTCGAGCAAAGTGCCTTGGGCACCTTCGAAAAGCAGGTTTTTACCGGATTTCCATGCGGCATGCAGCACGGGAATGGTGTTGGTGATGTGCGGGCGGAGGCGTTCGAAGGCGGTGTAAACTTCATCAATGACTTGGCCGGCTTCGAAGATGGTGAGGTTGTAGCGGGCGAGCACTTCATTGGCTTCGGCGACGCGGCGGGTGATTTGTACGGTGGCGAATTCGCGGTCTAGCAAATCGGCCATGCGGAGACCGCAGCGGTTAATTTTATCGGCGTAGGCCGGGCCGATGCCGCGTTTGGTGGTGCCGATTTTTTGATCGCCGAGTGAGGCTTCGCGGGCGGCGTCGAGTTCCTTGTGAAAGGGGAGCACGACGTGGGAGCGATCCGAGATGAGCAGTTTATCCGGGGTGATGGCGATGCCTTGGGCCTCGATGCGTTCGATTTCAATAACCAAGCCGACGGGGTCGAGCACGACGCCGTTGCCGATGACATTGGTTTTGTTGTCCCAGAGGATGCCGGAGGGCAACAAGTGCAATACGTATTTCGCACCGCCGGCGATGACCGTGTGACCGGCGTTATTGCCGCCTTGGCCGCGGATGACGACGTCTGCGGATTCCGTGAGGTAATCCACGATTTTGCCTTTGCCTTCGTCGCCCCACTGGAGGCCGGTGATGATGGTGTTCATTTTTAAATTCTAAATCTTAAGCACGAAATTCGAAACGAAGACAGGGTAGGGGTCCTTTTAACAAATAACTATTAACCTTTAACTTCGTCGATAAGACGGGCGAATTCTTCGAAGAAATAGGAGGCGTCGTTCGGGCCGGGGGCGGCTTCGGGGTGGTATTGGACGCTGAAGACGGGATGTGTTTTGTGGCGCATGCCTTCGACGGTGCCGTCGTTGAGGTTGATGTGGGTGACTTCAATTTCCGGTGGCAGTGAGTCTGGATCTACGGCGAAACCGTGGTTTTGCGAAGTGATGGAGATTTTGCCGCTGCGGAGGTCTTTGACGGGTTGGTTACCGCCGCGGTGGCCGAATTTCAGTTTGAAGGTTTTTCCACCGTAGGCGTGGGCGAGCAATTGGTTGCCGAGGCAGATGCCGAAGATCGGTTTTTTACCGATGAGTTGGCGGAGCTCGGCGTGGATGTAGTCGAGTGCGGCCGGATCGCCGGGGCCGTTGGAGAGGAAAATTCCGTCCGGGTTTTTTGCGAGCACTTCGGCTGCGGTGGCAGTGGAGTTTACGACTTCCACTTCGAAGCCGGCTTGGCGCAGGCGGCGAAGGATATTGTATTTGATACCGAAATCGTAAGCTACGATGCGGTGGCGCACGGGCGGGAGTTCTTCGTAGGGGCCGGGGTGGCCGGTGAGCACATTGGGCAACACCCATTCGCGGGATTCTTCTGTCCAGTGGTAGGACTCGGAGGTCGAGACTTCTTTCACGTAGTCCATGCCTTCCATGGATGGGGACGCTTTGGCGGCGGCGACAGCGGCTTCGCAATCGAGTTCGGTCGTGACACAGGCGCGCATGGCGCCGAGCGAGCGGAGGTGTTTGGTGAGTGCGCGGGTATCGATGCCTTCGATGCCGAGGACTCCATGGCCTGCGAGGTATGCGCCGAGCGGTTGGCTTGAGCGCCAATTTGACGGGACTTCGCATAGCTCGCCGATGACAAACGCGCGGATGTGTGGCCTGCTGGATTCGTTGTCCTCGGGATTGACCCCGTAGTTTCCGATTTGCGGATACGTCATGCTGACGATCTGGCCGCGGTAGGACGGATCGGTGATGACTTCTTGGTAGCCGGTCATCGAGGTGTTGAAACAGATTTCCCCGGTGGTGGTTCCGGTGGCTCCGAACGCGTTTCCTTCGAAACAGCGTCCGTCTTCTAGGGCGAGAATGGCATTAATCGGCACGGCGGCGGAAAACTAGGCAGTCACTTCGGACCTTGCAAGAGAATGCTCACTCGCGGGCCCGGCTATCGATCACAATTGTGACCGGGCCGTCATTGACGAGGGTCACTTTCATGTCACCGCCGAAGACGCCGCATCCGACGGGTTTGTTGATTTCCTGCTCCATCGCGGCGCAAAATGCCTCGTAAAGCGGTTCCGAATGGCTCGGGGCGGCGGCGCGGAGGAATGACGGGCGGTTGCCTTTTTTGGTGGAGGCATGCAGCGTGAATTGGCTGACCACCAGCACGGTGCCGCCGGTTTCCATGACCGAGAGGTTCATTTTGCCATCGGCATCGGAGAAAATCCGCATTTTTGCGATTTTTGAGGTGAGCCATTCGACGTCTTCCTCGTCGTCGATTTCCTCCACGCCCAGCAGGATTAGCAGGCCGGGGCCGATCCGGGAAACCGTTTTGTCATTGATGGTGACGGACGCTTCACTGACACGCTGGATGACGGCTCGCATCTGGCGACTTTGTGGATTTTTTTTGAGTCCGCAAGTGTTGGTTATCAGCGGGCTAGCGGCTTGTTCACGGTTGTTCACAGGTTGTTCGCAAACTCCCAAGATTGCAAAGGGCGGAGGACTCGCCAAGATCTGCGCCCCACATGGCCACCGAACTCAAATCCCCTCCTGCGACCTCCTCCAAAACGAGTCCATTTTTGCAACAAGGGGCGACTGCGGTGGATGATGTGACACGGGCCCTGCCGCATGCGCTCGGGCCAGAGAAGAGTTTGTTGTCCTCGATGTTGCAGGATCCGCAGGATTACATCGGTGTGGCCATCGAGGAGAAGCTCACCAAGGAGCATTTCTATCTGCCGGCGCACTCGACGCTATATGAGTTTCTCATCGGCTTGTTCGAAGCGGGAAATGAGGTGGAGTTGGTTTCGTTGGTGCAGCGTTTGTTAGACCGTGGCTTGCTCGACCGGGTGGGTGGGCCGGCGGCGTTGACTGACCTTTACACGTATGCACCGAGTCCGGGGCATTTCAGGCACCATCTTCAGCACGTGAAGGATAAGTTCGTGCTGCGCTCGATCATCCAGAATTCCAACGAGGCGATTGCCCAAGCTTATGATGCCCCGGATGAAGTGGCGAGTTTGTTAGACTCGGTGGAGGCGAAGATTCTGGCGATTCGTGAGGGATCCGAGACCAACAAGGCGCCGACGATCAAACAATCTGTCGAAGAAGTGCTTGAGCAATTTCAGGCCTTGCTTGCCGGTGAGCGAGGGGCGCAGGGGATCTCCACTGGATTTGAGCAATTGGACCGCATGAGCAGCGGCCTCAAACCGGGTGAAATGTTCGTTATCGCGGCTCGTCCGTCGATGGGTAAGACGTCGCTGATGATGAACATCGTCGAGCATGTGTGCATCGAGCAGAGTAAGCCGAGCATGGTGTTTTCCTGCGAAATGAGCGCCTTCCAACTGGTGCAGCGCTTGGTTTTTTCGCGGGCCAAGTTTGCCATGAGCCAGCTCTCGCGCGGTTACACGCCGAACAAGGGCGACCTGCAACGCATTCAGCGAGCGGCAGTGGAAACAACGCAATCCAAGTTGTTTATCGATGATACGCCGGGAATTTCTATCAATGAACTGCGAGCCAAGGCCCGGCGCAAAAAACGTGATGAGGACATTCAATTCATTGCGATCGACTACTTGCAGTTGATGAAATCCCGGACCAAGCAGGCGGAAAACTCGCGTGAGCGGGAAATCGCTGAAATTTCCGCAGGGATCAAAGGGTTGGCTAAGGAATTGGGTATCCCGATCATTATTCTTGCCCAGCTCAACCGCGGTCCTGAAAGCCGGACCGGCAAAAGCCTGGGTGTGCCGCGGATGTCCGATCTTCGGGAGTCCGGTGCCATCGAGCAAGACGCGGATATGGTCGGCCTGCTCTATCGGACGGCGTATTATGCCGAAAGCGCCGAAGAGAAGGAAGAAGAGGCGGGCAAGGCCGAACTGGTGCTTGCCAAGAATCGGAATGGTGAAACCGGTCACATCCCGTTGACGTTCATCGCCGAATTAATGCGCTTTGAAACCGGTCCGCCGGCGCAAGAGTCGGAAGGGTGAGAGGGGTCTGAGCTTACAATTTCAGGATTGCCTCGTTGATCGTTTCTTCGGCTCCGGGTTCGGTGCGGATGAAGATTTCCTGAAGGCCTTTGGCGGATTGGGTGACGGCTTTGAGTCCGCCTGGGACTTTGCGTTGGATTTTAATCGATCCGGTCCGGCATTGAGAGCCTAGAGATTTCCCGCCGTAGGAGCGACCGATGATCACGCCGATCACACCCTCCATAGCGGAGATCCGACGAAGGACTTCGTGGCACTCTTTGGAAGTGCTCTGATGGCGGCCGCGTGATGGCATGGTTAGGGACTGCTGTGCTGTCCTTACTTTTTTGCGACGTCGGAGATGATGCCTTCTTCGGTTTCTTGTTTCAGGCGGAGTTGGCCGCAGGCTGCATCGATATCGTGGCCTTTTTCGAGGCGGAGGTTGGCGGTGACGCCGGCGTTTTTCAGGATGTCGCGGAAGGCGCGGCAATGGACATCGGGTGGGCGTTTCCACTCTAGGCCATCCACGGTTTTGTAGGGGATGAGGTTGACCTTGGCTTGGATGCGGCGGGCGTGGCGGGCGAGGATGGCGGCTTGTTCGAGTGAGTCGTTGACGCCTTGGATAAGGATGTATTCGAGGGTGAGTTTCTGGTTTTTACGGGCGTTCCAGAAATCGAGGGCGTCGAATAACTCGGCGACCGGCCATTTTTTATTCACCGGCATGATTTGTTGGCGGACCTCATCGGTGGCGCCGTGGAGTGAGATGGCGAGGCGGATTTGTTGCGGGTGCTCGGCGAGTTGACGGATTTGAGGGACTAGGCCGGAGGTGGAAATGGTTAAGTGACGAGCGCCGAGGTGGAGGGTTTTCTCGCCGGTGATCAGAGAGATAGCGGCTAACAGGCTGTCGAGATTTGCGAGCGGTTCGCCCATGCCCATGAAGACGAGGCTGTCCACGCGCTCGCCGGAGAGTTGTTCGGCGGCGAGCACTTGGCCGGCGATTTCCGAGGCATCGAGGTTGCGGGTGAATCCTGCCAGGCCAGAGGCGCAGAATTTGCAACCGTAGGCGCAACCGACTTGTGAGGAAACACAGAGCGTCCGACGATCGGATTTCTCGCCGTAAAGCGCTGGATTCGCCGGGATGAGCACGCTTTCCACGTAGCGTCCGTCGTGCAGGCGGAAGAGAAATTTGCGGGTGGTATCGGCGGAGCCTTGGGTGTGTGTGTGTTCGAGTGAGCCGAGACGGAACGAAGCGGTTAGTTTGTCTCGCAACGCGATCGGGAGATTGCTCATCGCATCGATCGAGGTGATCTTTTTTTTCCAAATCCATTCGAGGATTTGGGCAGCGCGGAATGAGGGTTCGCCAGCGTCTTTGAGCCATGAGGCGAGGGATTCCGGGCTGATTCCTGTGAGGGCGGGGAGCATGGGGTGGGGGATTGCTGAAATTGTTAGAATTTCACCGACTCCGTTCCAGATGCACGGCCACGCACTCGGTGTCCGGCAGGATGTGTTTTTCGATGGTGATGGCGATGCTCTTGAGCGGCTGTTTTAAGAACAACTCATCGGCGATTTCCACGGCGAGCGTTTCGATAAGGTTGCGGGGTTTGGCGGCGGCGAAGGCTTGGATTTCCATGGCCACGGCGTGGTAATCAATCGTGCGTGAAATGTCGTCTGCTAGGCCGTCGAATCCCTGGGCGGGGGCCATCCGCAGAGTGATCCACAACGTTTGCGCTTCGGCGCGCTCCGCATCGGGCACGCCGATGTGGGTGCTGACGCGCAGGCGGCGGATCTCGATGGTGTCAGGCGTTTGCATGGGGAATCATGTTGCGTTCGGTGGCTTCTAGAAGAAGCGTGCGGGTCGGGTGATTGAGATCGAGTTCGAGGGCGGCGGCGGGCGATAACCACTGGAATTCTTCGGCTTCGTCATTGAGTGTGACGTCGGTGCTGTGGGCGCGGGCGACATAGTTGAGTAAGATGAAATGTTCGGGACGCATGAACTCGGTGGAGTCGATCGAGTCCTGAACCATTACAAACTCGATGTTGTCGATGGTCAGCGCGGTTTCCTCGAGGATTTCGCGTTCAAGGGCGGCAAGTGATGGTTCGCCGCGTTTGATTTTCCCGCCGGGGATGCCCCAACGGTCGCTCCATTTGTGGGTGCGAATCATCAGGACGTGGCCGGAGCCATCGTGGAGGAGTGCGCCGACGGTGGCGATCGGTCGGGCGGTGGCCGATGGATGGCGGCGGGCGAGTAGGGAGCGGAGCACGCCGAGGTCTGGGACGGTGATGTCTGGTCGGACGGCGGCGAGGATTTCCGGATGATTGTAACCGGTGAGCACTGCGATCGAAGCGATGCCGCCGTGGCGGGCGGTTTCCATGTCGTGGGTCATATCGCCGATGAAGGCGGTTTCCGCGGGGTTCAGGCCATGGGTTTCCAGGATGCGGTGGATGACTTCACGTTTGTCGAGCACGCCGGAATAGGTGGCCTCGAAGTGGCCGCGGAGGCCGAATTCGTCCATTTGGCGTTCGAAGGCGAGGGTGTCCATGGATGTGAGGACAAACGTGCGGATGCCGAGAGTGGCGCACCAATCGAGC
>CAYRLT010000142.1:0-4206 GCA_964425095.1 uncultured Luteolibacter sp. | reverse complement strand
CCAGTTCCATTCGTTCGACCTGCAGTTGACCGGGTTCTCCAGTCAAGACAACTTGGGCCAGCATCGTTCCGCCCCGCGGTGCGGCCAGAGTGACTCCCAGCGACGGCGGACGCACATCGGGATAGACCGCCTCCATCGGATCGACAACGAGGATTTCTGCGGCAGTCATCAGGCGGCTCGTGGGGAGGTAAACGGCTGCCGCCATCGCGAAGAGGATGAAGCTCAGCAGAAGGTGTTTTGTCGTTGGTTTTTTCATTAGAAATGACGATGTCACCGGGAGACGGTTATTTTTGTGCTCCGAGTTCCTCGATGGCATTCGCGATCCGGCCGCGCAGTTCGGAATAGCTGGCCGGATCCTGATTGTGTTTCAGGGTGGTTGAGTCCTCGGGGATGAGAGTTTCCACTTCCTTGAGTAGCTTCAGCGCGGCCTGCGCCTTTGCGATGCGTTCGGGGGATGAGGAGGAATTGCCCAGGACCGCATCGGCGCGCTCCTTGAGCAGGACAAAATAATCGTAGTCTTCGATCCCCTCACGGAACATCTCCCAACGGATCGAGGAGGCGGGTTTGCCGGGGCCATCGGGGTTCGGATAGAGCAGGTAGCCGTCGCCGTTGAGGCGTTCGCGCTCCCAGGGATTGCCCGCCGCCCAGTAGCTCACGCTCCAGATCAGGTAGCCATCGAAGGCGTAACGCCAGGTGAACCAAGGGACCAGGCGCGCGTTCAGGGTGGTGCGGTTGATCGTGTAGAACTCGTTGTGATACCAATCCACCTTTTGGCCGGCCGCTTGCGATTTCCTCACGGATGCCAACTCATCGATGCCGTCAAAGTAAAGGGGGCACCAGACATCAATGTTGTGATACTCAGGTCTCGGCTTGTCGGTCAGCACGTTGCGGAAGCCGGCCTCTTTCGAAAGCTTATATACCTCGTTGACCTCGCTCTTTTGTTTCTCCGTCTTTGCCCAGAGAAACGGCTCGTCGTAGATATAGGTCAGCACGTTGTCCAGGGTGCCCTGTTTCCGGAAGTGGGCGGCAGCCTGGGAGAGATACTCGCCGTAGAGACGCGGGAACTCCGGACTGTCCCGGCGGACCCCCGTGTCAAATTTCTGCGCGGACCAAGCGGTCGTCTTCCAGACTCCATTCCGCTCATGCACCCCCCCCAGATAGAATGGAGAGTCTGCGTTGGTGAACGTGTGAAAGCCGAGTGACTTGCCATAGGCAATCGTGGCGTCGCTTTTTGCAAGGCTGTCAGGATCCAGAGAAAGCTTGCCCTCCTTGATCACCGGAATGGGGAAGTGGCCGGTGTTGATGAGCCGCGCTCGATGCGATGCCAGGTCGGGAAAATAATCGCGCATGACCTCCAGCCAGGGGCGCTTGTCGTAAACCGCGATGCAGGCAGGGTGCATCACGGTATTGAGGTTGAAGGTGGTTCGCTCCGGCAGGGCGAAGCCGCGCACTTTGATCTTCAGCGGGATCCCGGCAGTCACCGCCCCCCCGAGCGTGACGGTACCGGTGTATTCTCCCGCGGGAGTCTCACGAGGCACCTGGATCGTCAGCCAGAGTGATCGGGTGCCGCCCTGCTTGAAACTGTAGCTCGGTCGCGATCGCAGCGGATCGGGAAGCATGCCGGTCTGGTCGATGAAATCCCAATTTTGCGCGCGGTTCACGAGCACGACCTCGCGTGCCTCGAGGTTCTCCTTTTTAAGAACCGGCGCTCCGAAGTAATACCACGGACGAGGCCCCTTGAGGTCGGAGAAGGAAACGGTGATCCCCTCCAGATCCTTGAGCGGCTTGATCGCGAGTTGCAGTGATTCGTATTCCCCCCGGGCGGCCGAGATTTCGATGCCCGGGCTTGGATTGCCCTTCGGAGGACGACTCCAGGAGAGCACTTTTTGCGCGGGATCTTCCGTCCAGATCACGGCGCCCGGCTGCACTGCCTGGAGCCGGGCATTGCGCGTGGTGCCGTCGCGCCACTCCCGCACCTTGGCCATCAGTTCAAAGGCGTCGATGCCATTGATCGTCAGGGAAAAATCATCAAACCACACCTTGCCCGTGTTGCCGGGCGCCCAGCAGGCGATGCGCACCCAGCGACCGAGGCTGTTGCTGGTCTTCGCGGTAAGCGGCGTCCAATCATACGTCCCAGTCGGTCCCGCCGTCTCACCTGTTCCTGTCAACCCATGTTGGGGATCGCTGTGCTGGGTGAATTCGAGCGCGATCTTTGGCTGACCGGTGGCGTTCTCGCCCTTGATCCAGCCTTTGAGTTCAAACCGCAGTTCATCGGTTTTCAAATAGTTGCGGATGGGAATGAGCGGAAAGGCCTCCTCCCCCATGATGAGGCAGCGCTGGCCGGGATCGCCGGTAATGAGCGCCGAGCGGGTGCCGTGGTGCGCAAGGGAGTCATCCGTAGTGAATGGAACCGAAGCCGTGGCCGCATCCTTGGGCAGCATCAGCGAATTGATCGCGCTGAGGTGCATGGACTCGCTGTTCCGGGTGGTTTCCCTCACCACCCAACTGCCCGGCAAACCATTTTCAT
This sequence comes from uncultured Luteolibacter sp., assembly GCA_964425095.1. Lineage (GTDB taxonomy): Bacteria > Verrucomicrobiota > Verrucomicrobiia > Verrucomicrobiales > Akkermansiaceae > Luteolibacter. The sequence goes on along the minus strand of CAYRLT010000142.1, from coordinate 1,679 downwards.
TTCCATGTTCAAAGGAAAGATTGGCCCGTTGGATCAACTCCGCTGTCCCCTCGGGGGCTTGTTTAGCAAGGATACCTTGGGTCGAAGCAACCAGCAGGCCGGATGCAACCGTAAGCTTCAAACAGGTCTTAAGAATGAGGTGTCTCATTGGAAGTTTATTTATATAATTTTTGAGAATAGGGCGGCTGTTCGACGGCCGGTTGGATGAACGAAAGCTCCACAAAGAGAGATTTTTATTGAAGGCATCCGCCATCAGATCCGCGCAACTCGCGCGGCGATCAGGACCAGAGCGAGCAAAGGGCGTACCGCTTTTTGGTGAGAATCCGTCCTGCAAAAATAAGGCTCATTGGAATTTCCACAGAGACTTCTCGAGGTCGAAGCGGTCAGCCATCAGCTCGTTATAACCTATCGCGGAAACCGTATTGTCGGTCCAGAGGACGTGGATTTGGCCATTGTGGCGAAAATACTCCTTCACGGGCGTGTACGCATCACTACCGATCATGTTTTCATACACATAGTCGTTGTTCAGCATCGGCTGATCGATGACCAAAACGAAACGCCTCTTGCCTGCTGGCAGCGCGATAAAGCGGATCCGATAGTCACCACCTGGGCCGGGGTAAGTGAGCCGCCCGTTGATGGCATAGGACGTGCGCCCCCCATTGGTGTCCTGATAGCCTGCAGCTCTCGGGCACTGCCATGCTTTATCCGAGCGCAGGGCGTAATCAGGAAGATTCAGGTAGGGAGCCAAAGTAAGTTGCCAGGGGCCGGCGATCGGAACGTTGTTCGTGTCCCGTGCGAACCCAGGGACGAGACTGTCGTTATTTTCCGCAGCATAGAGACGCACTCCAATCCCGATTTGCCGGAGGTTGGAGATGCACTTGTTGTCCTTGGCCTTGGCCATCATCTTCGGCACAACCGCAAAGGTGAGTGCCGCTAGAACCGCTACGATTGCGATCACCACCAGCAATTCCATCAGGGAAAACCCGGAAGCCGCACCAGAGGAGCGAGCTGTCCTTTGATTCATTCGTGTGCAGTGACCGTTCATGGTTTCATCTCTACGCACGATAGGTGCGGTGTTCCTCTCGCAGACAATGCGCGAAAGGTAAAGCAAGGTCGCGGAGATTGGCTTATTCTTCATGTTTTTGTAGAATTGCAAAGGCAGGGAAATGGGCACGGCGAGTTCGCAGGGAACTGCCGCGCCCAAACCCCAACTCGTAAAAACGGCAAACGCGTGATACTTGGTTTTCAGGCCGCGCGACGACGGCGGAAAAAGAACAGCGATCCGATGCCACCGAGCACCAGCGCGAAGGAAGATGGCTCGGGGATCGTCACGGCGTTCATTTGGACATTGTCGACGTAGTAGGTGAGCCCGCCGCTACCCTGAGGATTAATGGAGAAAGCAACTCCAACTATTGTTCCGATCAAGTGGGGATTTGCATTTATAAATGAGGCATCCACGGTCCGGCTCACGCTATGCCATTGGCCGCCCTTAAGATAATCAGCATTCGGGTTGCTGATATCCGCCGTGGTGTAGAACTGGCTAAGTGGGCCAGCCCACGGATCACCATTATTCATCATGAAATAGGCCCTCGCTTGGCCACTCCATTGGGGATTGGACGAGTCCAGCCAGATGTCATAGCTGAGCGTGTAGGAGGTATTGGCAGCGATGGTGGCTGTTG
>CAYRLT010000141.1:0-9464 GCA_964425095.1 uncultured Luteolibacter sp. | reverse complement strand
CGCCGGTGCCTGTCTCGCTGTCTGATCGTTCATGGTGTTGGTTGGTTTGAATTCAATTCCAAACAGGCGATGTCGGAACATCGCCCGATCAACCAGCACCAATAAATTTTAACGTTTTAACGGGAAAAAATCCGCTTCCTCACTCGCGTAGCGTCATTCTTGATTCTTTTATCCAGTTTAATGTGCGGTTTCTTGTCATGGCGTTTCATAGAAAAGCCGTTCCGCAATCCTGTCGCAGAATCACGGAAGAGGCTTTTCTTGGCATGGGCCGCGCTGAGCGCGTTGACTATCGTATGCGGCTCGATGATTGAAGCATCGAAAGGATTTCCCAAGCGCTATGCCCCCGAGGTCCGGCGATTGCTGGCCTTCAAGGAAAAGCCAGCTTATTGGAAGAATGCCGCTAAAGACGCGAAAAACCCATTAAGTGAGGTGGTTTATGGTGCGGAAGATGTGATTCCCCGTTACGCATTGTGGGGAGATAGTCATGGGACTGCTTTGGTTCCCGTGCTTGACGCGCTGGGTAAAATAAGTGGCGAGGCTTTCAGAAAATTTGGGCAAGGGGCTCTTCCTCCTGTCATGGGCGTGGTTCAAACCTCGGAATCGAATCCAGATGAGCGCCTAAGAATCACTCGGGAAACGCTCGATCTATTAGTAGCGGATCGTTCCATCCATACGGTGTTACTGCATGCGAGATGGAGTTTGTATAATAGGGGCCAGAACGAAAATCATGATGTTGCGCGGGCATCATTCTTCGGAGTTTCATTCGATAGTCCTGATAAGGCGGAAGCGTTCTATTTCTCTAAAATCCGAGAAACAATTGATAAGCTTGTTGCAAGCGGCAAGCGGGTGGTTGTCATCGGTCCTGTGCCCGAGGTCGGCCGTAACGTTCCGGATATGCTTGCGAAGCAGCAGATAGCAGGGCTACCTCTGTCATCGACCGTGGCGTGCGGCGATTTTTTGAAAGAAATGGAGAAGTTCTCGGATTTTTGGAATCACTCGCTGCAGTATCCTTAGTCAAACCGCATGAAATACTGCTCCACGATGATAAAGTTTCGGTGATGGCTGAAGATCAGGTGCTTTATCTCGACGACGATCACCTCAGCACGGCGGGAGCGATGTATTTGAAACCGCTTTTAGAGAATGTTTTCAGCAGCTCTCCATGAGGTCGTGTTTTTCGTCGACGCCCTTGCCGCGCCAATTGATGGAACGGCGATTCTGCCCACCATGTCAGGCGTCGCTCAATGATTTTTTTTGCTAGATTTTCTGCTCATTTCAACTTGTAAATACCTACTCCTGTGAGTTACAAAATTCCGCGTGACTCCACTGGAAAAATTCCTCAATGAACGGGATCCTCGTGATCCGGCGCCATGCGTGGAGCGTTTTTACAAATATCTTCCGGCACCGATTGCGCGTCTTGCCGAAAAACGTCTTGTGCGTCGACACATGAGATCGATCGCTTCAAGGATATCCTTTCGACGGAACGGCGATGCCGGGTGGACTGTGCGGCATGGTCTGGAAACTATCGTAAGAAGTCGTCCGCTCGACCAGTTGGTTGGGATGATAGATCGGCCTGTGACGATCGTTGCTACCGGACCTTCCGCGAAGGACTACAATTGGGAGGAATTGCGTGATGGCGGGCGTCTCGTGATCGCCGTTGCCGGCGCTCCCACCTTGCTCAAAAGTGTGGGCGTTCGGCCGGATCTGCTTGTTGTCAGTGACAGTCGTTTCGCCCGTTATGGTATTGAACATATACGCAATGCGGTTGGAGTTCCGATGGTCACCGTGCTGCGTGGGGTCTCATTTCTCGCCACCGAATCACGCAATGAACTTCTGAGCAGGCCATTTTCGCTGATCGAGCAAATCAATTCGTGGTATGGTCTGCCCAAGCTCCCGCATGATGCGCTGCTGGCGCTCAACGAACAATCGGGCTCACCTTTTCATTTTGCGAATACGCTGGACCCACATTACCGCACCGGGTGGAGCGCCTCGCCCGAGCTGGGCTATTTTTCCGGCTGCACGGTGGCTTTCGTGGCCTTGCAGCTCGCGGTCCGCCTCGGAGCGCGGGATATCGAAATCGTAGGGATGGATCTCACTGGTGCTGGCAGAGTTTACGATGAAGGGGCAAATGTTGTGCGCAATTCACTGATGAGTCATTACGAACCGGTCATTCTTCCTTCATTCGAGACAATGGCTAGCGTGTTGAAGGGCAGTGAAATTAAAGTTCGCAACATTTCTCCAGTGTGTGCCTTGCCGCGCTCTTTATTCGCATGACCAAGGTGGTTGCTTGTGATTGTGATAGATAATTTCCATTTACTGAATCCATCACATCACCCGCTCACACTGGTAATGAGTCGTTATTCCGACTTGCTTCTTAGGAAGCGAAAATCCGCTGCGGCAAGGGGCATACTGGGGACAAGTTTTTGACAAGCACGCCGGTCCCTTTCAATGCTTCGTGCATGAGTTCGAACGATGGCAAAATGAATTCTTTGTAATTCATGAGGAGTGAGCTGGCAATGGGGCTTTCCATTTCTGCGTAGGCGTGTCCTTGGCCACTGAGGTCCATCCCTACGATTTCAATATCCCGTGCGCCCAGGCCGATGGCGATTTGCAGTGCGGCGAAAGCCACCGTGCAGCCGGAAAAAAATCCTAACTCAGGGCGATGGCTCCACCCGACCAGCGATTTTACGACTCCCTGAGCCGGAAACAGAAATGGGGAGTCGGACAGTTCGTTCAGGTCAAGAAGTTGCTTATCCACCAACGAGCGGACTCCATGCCATTGATTCACTCGCTCAATCAGGCAAAGCGGACGACTGGCAAGTTCGCCTGGTGAGCGAATGGCGATGGATGCGGCGACATTGGCGGGAGTGGCGAGTGGAGTGCCGATGGTGTGAGGGAAGTTCGTCTCAATTTGGGAAGCGAGGCGTGTATCGGAAACAATCCATGCATCGGCGCGAATTCCGTATTCTGCTAGAAATGATGGAGCTCCATTCACTGCGATGATGAGACGTTTGCCGGAGCCGAGTTCGCGAATCGGATATTCCCGTGCGGATGGACCGCCGGCGACGATCGTCACGGGGCGGTCGATCGGGCCGATCCACTCTGAAAGCGGCACTGTTGTGGTGACGGTATTCGCTCCTTGGGAAATCTCCCATGCTCCCGGCCGGATCGGTTCAATACCTACGGACCATGGGTAAGAGCGCATGTGGCGGTATGGCCACTTCCAAAGTTTGTGTCTGATGAAGTTCCCAAGAGGGGAGGAAAGGCCGTGGCTGCGATGATCCCAGGCAATCCGTCTGCGCACGGATTTTTCCATTCTGGAATTCAAATACGTTTCTAACGGAGTCATCGCGTTGGGACAGCTTCAGGCCTTGGGCGCGTTCATTTTGTCGTAAATCTGCCTGGCCTTGTAAAGATCCGCGGGAGTGTCCACTGCGACGCCTGATTCCTCGACTTTTACCATCAGGACGGGTTTGTCATGTTCGACGAAGCGATACATCTCAACAGACTCCGATTCTTCAATAGGCCCTTGTTTCGTTGCGGCGAAGAATTCCAAGGCATCCTTGTGAAATGCGTAAAGGCCGAGTTGACGGTAGTAGCTTGCATCTTTCCTGAATGCTAGGGGAATTGGCAACCGGGAGTAGGCAAGGGCGAGATTGGAGGCGGAGAAAATCACTTTGACGACACCTGGATCATTCAAGTCCTCTTGGGTGTCGATGACGCCGTAGCCGTTGGTCGCCGCGAGTCCTTGAATCGGGCTTTGCAGCAGGGCGTTGGTGACGGCATCGATAGATTCAGGCAGGATGAACGGTTCGTCGCCCTGAACGTTGACAATCACATCCACGTCCAGTTTGCGGGCACACTCCGCGACGCGGTCGGTTCCCGTCAAGTGCTGGCCGGATGTCATGATCCACTTCATGCCCAGTTCGTCGCAGACCTTGCCGATGTCCGCATTATCAGTGGCGATGTAGGCCACCTCGATGGAGGCGGCCTTGGTCACCTGTTGGTAAACATGCCACATCATTGGCTTTCCGCCGATGGTGGCCAGAGGTTTTCCCTCGAAGCGCGAGGACTGGAATCTGCAGGGAATGACAGCTGCGGTTTTCATAGGATGTGGTTGGGAAGTTCCGAGATTGAATGGAGTGTGTGCACGGACGTGATTGGTTCGCCATAGCCCCAACCGGCGTGGGCATAATCCACTCCGGCGCGGCATGCGGCCTGCCAATCGGTTTCCATGTCCCCGACGAACAAGGTATCGGCGGGATCTTCGCCGGCTTCGGCCATCGCTATCAGCACGTGGTCGGGCGCGGGTTTTCCCCGAAATTTGTCGTTGGGGCTCTGGATCGTGGCAAAGCGGATGTCCAGTTGAGCCAGCACCGCTTTGGTGCGCGGAGCGTCCTTTGAGGTCACCACACCCATCTTGACTCCGCTATCACGGATTTGTGCCAAGGCATCCCTCACGCCGGGAAAAAATGTCGCCTGTGCAAGGAAATCGAAAGAAGCCGTCATGTAGATTTTTTCGATCCGTTCGATATCCTGATTCACTCCCAAGTGCTCCATGATGTCCTTGAAGGGACGGCCGATTAGGGCGAAGTAATCTTCGAAGGGGCGGTTCACAGCGGTTTTCCGCAAGACCACGTCCCATGCTTGGCGCATGTTTTCCTGCGAATGGAGCAGGACCCCATCGAGATCAAATAACACGAGGCGTTTCATGGTCTGGTTGCAGAGTCCATCGGCACGTGGTGCATGCCGCACAGTCTCATGGATGAAGTCATGTCATTGTCTGTTCCAAGGACCGTCAAGGGCATTGTGGGTCGCATGGCGAATTTCCGGAAACGCGCCGACCCGTCAGCTTTAGTCTCTTCTCTTGCTGATTCGTTTCGCCCATCGTCGCTCGCGACGTTTTCGGGAGAGCCGGATGGGGAATTCGTTGAAAACAATACTGAGCAGGGTCTTCGGCGATGGAGAGATTTTTATCAGGCGTCGGGCGGACCCGAGGCAGAGTTTCCATGGAGCTTGGGCCAGTGCAAAGCGGCGCAGTCGCTCGCGCTCGCGGTCATGGGCGATGATGAACTCTAGCCGCCGGGCAAAAACGGGTGCTATCAGTGAGGAGCGCTCAGCCAGCGTGATGTCTTTGCGGAATTGGCGGCCGTAGCATTGGCGATGTAGCAGGTCGCGGAGGATTCTTTTGCGGTTGGGGGCGTTATCCGTCTCCGCTATGTAATTGCTGAGATTTGCAGTATGAGTGCGCCATTTTACCAGAGGTTCCATCAGATAGTGGATTTCCCCCAGTAGTAGTGCCCGGACCCATGAGGAGCGGTCCTCGGGCCGGCGGGTGATTTCGAGGGGGCCAAAAGTCCGGAAGACTTCCGCCCGGTAGGCGGCCGTGGATCCCGGGCCTTTCCCGCCTGCATAAACGCAAGTCGGGCGGGGCGTGTGGGCGAACGTTGTGTCCTGAAGATGTCTGCATGTGCCGGGAAACGGTTGACCTTCATCATCGATTTGCTGCCAGTTGGAATAGACAAGCATGCATTGTGGATTGGCAGCGAACTCGGCCGCGATTCTGGATACACGGTGGGGCATGGAAATGTCATCTCCGGCCATAACCATGACAAATTCGCCGGTACAGGCGGCCATTCCTTGATTAAAATTGGCAAGCAGGCCGATGTTGTTCGTAGTATGGACTCGGACCACTGAAATGTGAGCGGGGCAATGGCGGAGTTCCTCTTCTATGATTTTCCGGGTATCGTCCGAAGAAGAATCATCACAAACCACTAACTCCAGATCCGAATAGTCCTGCGCCATCGCGGAACGGACCGCCTCGGCGACGAAGCGGGCTTGGTTGTAGGCGAGTAAAAAGATACTGGCTTTCATGAAAGGAATCAGGAATTTGACTCGAGCGGATGCATCACTTTTGTGAAAACACCCGCGGCGATGATATCCGCCGGAAGCGATTTTTCAAGGCTTGAAATCCGCGAGAGGATGGTTCGCAGAAGGAAATCATGATGGATCCGGTTGCCATTCTATCAGGGCGCAGCATATCTTTCTCACTTGTTCCGACGGGATGTGCGGGCCGATGGGTAGGCTGAGAACCTCATCGGCCAGTTGCGATGCGATGGGAAAATCTTTCCGCTGCAGGCCGAGAGATTGATATGCTCCTGATAGATGCGGGGGGATCGGGTAGTGAATGATCGTCTGGATTCCTAGCCCGGTGAGGTAATTCTGCAAGGCGTCCCGCTGCGGATGTCGGACAGCGAAAATGTGCCAGACAGGAGACGCCCAAGAGGGGATGGAGGGGAGAATGAATTGAGAGTTGAGAGTCGAGAGTTGAGTGAGATAGAGCTCGGCAAGGGTCGAGCGGCGGGCGTTCCATGCATCGAGGTGACGGAGCTTGACGCGGAGGAACGCGGCCTGGAGTTCATCCAGTCGTGAATTGTAGCCTGGGACTTCGTTCTGATAGCGGGCGCGGGATCCATAGTTGCGGAGCACCCGGACTCGATCGGCCAGGCTGGCGTCATTCGTCGTTACGGCACCCGCCTCGCCATAGGCTCCAAGGTTTTTGCTGGGATAGAAACTGTGGCATTCAATATCTGCGATGCCCCCGGTGCGCCGATCTGCGCAACGGGCACCTTGGGCCTGGGCGTTATCGATCGCCAGCATGATGCCGTGCCGCCGGGCGAGGACTAGCAGCGGATCGTAGTCACAGGGCTGGCCGTAAAGATTCACGGCTAGGATGACCTTGGTGCGTGGAGTGATCGCCGCTTCCACCCGAGCGGGATCGATATTGTAGGTGGATGGGTCCGGTTCGACAGGGACAGGCGTCGCTCCAGCCTGGGTGACCGCCAGCCATGTGGCGATATAGGTGTTGGAGGGGACGATGACCTCGTCACCCGGGCCGCAATCGAGGGCCCGCAGCGCGAGATGGAGCGCGTCCAGACCGTGGGCCACTCCCACACAGTGGTCGGCCTCGCAATAGGCCGCGTATTCCTCTTCAAACGAGGCGGTTTCCTTGCCGAGTACCAGCCAGCCGGACTCCATGAAGCGGAAATACGCCTCGTCCAGCTCCGCTTTGAGTTCGTGGTATGGGGCGATGAAATTTTGAAAGGGGACGTTCACTTGAGCGGACAGTTGCGCGGGATTGGATTCAGGTAAAGCGGAGGAACTTGCTCTCATTCCGCGCGTATTCGGGGCCTGTCATTGAAAAATAGACATAGAGATCGTCCTCATTGATCGGCACGGCTCCCATTCTTTTGTGGAAGCGAAGCGATGATTTGTTTCCTTTCCGAACGTCGAAACGGGCGCTTGCCAAGCCAAGGGTGTCGAAGCCCGCACGGTAAACTATCAATACCGAGGCGATCGAGGCCGAAGGATGGGTGCCCGTTTTCACTACCCAGCTACCGATGCCATACGAGTCTTCGGTGAAATCCAACATTCGGATCGTTCCTACGGGTATCGAGAGGTGCTTGATGATGAAGTAAAATTGCTCGCCTCGCGCTTCCATTTGCTTGTAGTTGGCAAGCCATGCGGTTTGCGCGACGACATCGGGGCTGGTTTCGGAAATATGGCGGTTGCGTTTGGGGTCTGCGGTCCGTAACTCGACGATGAACTTGGCGTCCGACAGATCGACGAGTTCAAGACTCGTGTTTCCCATCGTGAGATTGAATGGAGGCATCATGATTTTTTATTAGGCCGTCGCCGACGGGATCGAGAGCGCTCGGGTGTATTCCTCATAGTCACGGATATAATCATCGGGATCATAGGCATGGGAGGCGAAAACTGCCAGCACCGCGTTGCTTGTGTAATGGTATTGAATGCCCCAAGTCATGGGATGGAGATGTATTCCAAGATCGGGCCGGTCGAGGATCCACTCCTTTCTCTCGGTTCCGTTGTCCGCGACGATGGTGACCGAGCCCTGCAGGCAAACTAGCAGTTGGTGACAAACTTTATGCGCGTGCTCACCGCGGATGTTATGGGATGGCACGTTCATTACGTGAAAGATCCGCTGGACAGGGAAGGGAACTTGCTTCGCCAGCTCTACCGCCAACAGATCACCCCGGAGATCCGATGCGGTCGTGAGGCGGACTAAGCTGACCCCTTTCATGGGCGCGGCCGGAAGATCGATCGGCGCGGAGTCTTCCACGGCGATGTGTCCCCGGGTATAACCGGTGATTCGCGCGGGGCTGCCTTTGACGATTGCATAAGCGGGCACATCACGCGTCACTACGGCACCCGCACCAACCATGGAGTAAGGTCCGATGGTCAAGCCCGGAAGGATGGTGGCGTTCGCTCCGATGGAGGCTCCCGTTGCGACGGTGGTGACCAGATATCTCTCGGGATGTTCTCGCGAACGGGGAAAGCCATCGTTGGTGAAGGTTACATTCGGACCGATGAACACATCGTCGGAAATATGTATACCATCCCAGATTTGAACTCCGCATTTAATAGTGACCCGGTCGCCGACGATCACGTCATTCTCGATGAACACATGAGAGCAAATATTGCATTCGTTGCCGATTCTGGCGTTCTCGAGAATCACACAAAACTGCCAGACGTGGGTTCCTTGACCAAGGTGCGTGGACTGAACGTCGGAGAGTGGATGAATGGTGGGCATGTGATTCGGAAGTGGACTGGGTAAGAAGAAGTATTGAAAAGATTTTTTTGGAATAGCGTGTGAATTTGATGTTCACGTTCAAGCGCCAATTAAGGTGCCGAGGTATTCGGCGTAGGAGGTTTTTCCAAGTAGGTGGATCGCTGTTTGAAGTTCGTCAGTGCTCAGCCAACCGTTTCTCCATGCGATTTCCTCGAGGCAGGCGACTTTGAAGCCTTGGTGATGTTCGATTGTTCGGACGAATTGTGCGGCATCGAGCAGTGATTCATGGGTCCCGGTGTCCAACCAGGTGTGGCCGCGGCCAAGGACTTCGACGTGCAAGTCGCCGCGTTCAAGATATGAGCGGTTGATGCAGGTGATCTCGAGTTCGCCGCGCGAGGAAGGTTTCACTTGCTTGGCGATCGAAACCACATTCGAGTCGTAGAAGTAGAGGCCGGTGACCGCGAAATTGGACTTGGGGTGGTGTGGCTTTTCTTCGATGGATAAAGCCTTGCCCGTGGCATCGAACTCGACGACGCCGAAGCGGTGGGGATCATGCACTTCATATCCGAAAACCGTGGCCCCCTCGGCACGGTTGGCTGCCGCCTTGAGTTTTGGAGAAAAACCCTGACCGTAGAAGATGTTATCGCCTAGAATAAGGGCGCAGGAGTTATCGGCGATGAATTGCTCACCGATGAGAAAGGCTTGGGCGAGTCCGTCGGGTGAAGGTTGTTCGGCATAACAATAAAGGGTGCTGCGAATGGGTGAGCGATAGCGAACCCATTCGGCTGCGCCCTTAGTTGAACAAGCCCGGAGCGACGTGTGACGTGCTCTTATGCGTTTTGTGTTTGCGGCTTATCTAGCAGGATCGACTGCTGCT
>CAYRLT010000140.1:0-2404 GCA_964425095.1 uncultured Luteolibacter sp. | reverse complement strand
ATCACCATATCGACGATACCAATCGAAGTGCCGGAGCGGGTGGCTTCCTTGAAACCAAGAACCTTGAGGTCATCGAGGACTTCGACGGTTTTCTTCTTACCGGAGACCTGATAGCAGCGCCAAATGATGTCGCCGATCTGTTTCTTGCCGACGTTGTGATTGATGAAACCGACGCCCGAAGGCCAGATTTCATTGAAGCGAACGCGGCCGGGAGTGGTCTCGATGATCTTGCCTTGGCGGAGTGCCGCTTCCAGCGGGCTGAGTTCCTTGCGGTCTTTGTCGGACAACTCTTCGCCCTTGTAGCCGAAGACCGAATCCTTGCCGTGATCGGGATTGCGAATGCGGATCCACTGGTGATAGCCGATCTTGCGTGAGGCGATGGCGAACTCGACTTCCGAAGAGTTTTCAAACAAGGGCATGTGCTCTTGTTTTTCGCGGTCCTTCGCGGTGCGGATGCCGGCCCAGGTCAGGTAGTAGGTGCCGAGAATGATATCCTGCGAGGGCACCGTGATCGGGCGGCCGGAAGCAGGCGAGAAGATATTGTTAGGGGCCAACATCAATTGGCGGCACTCTATCTGAGCTTCGATCGAAAGCGGCACGTGAACAGCCATTTGGTCGCCGTCGAAGTCCGCGTTGTAAGCGGTACAAACGAGCGGGTGAACGCGGATGGCCTCACCTTCGATGAGTTTCGGCTCGAAGGCTTGGATCGAAAGTCGGTGGAGCGTGGGAGCGCGGTTCAGAAGGATCGGGTGACCCTTGGTGACTTCTGCTAGAATATCCCAGACTTCGGTCGTCTTGCGGTCGATCATCTTCTTGGCCGAGCGCACGGTGTGGCAATAGCCAAGCTCCTTGAGGCGGCGGATGATGAAGGGTTCGAACAAGGTGAGGGCCATCTTCTTGGGAAGACCGCACTGGCCGAGTTTGAGGTCCGGACCGACGACGATGACGGAGCGGCCGGAGTAATCGACGCGTTTTCCGAGAAGGTTCTGACGGAAACGTCCGCCCTTGCCCTTGAGCATGTCGGAAAGCGACTTCAACGGGCGGTTGCCGGCACCGGTGACGGCGCGACCGTGGCGGCCGTTGTCGAAGAGTGCGTCAACGGCTTCCTGGAGCATCCGCTTTTCGTTGCGGATGATGACTTCCGGCGTTTTGAGGAGCAGGAGGTTCTTGAGGCGGTTGTTGCGGTTGATGACGCGACGATAGAGGTCGTTGAGGTCGGAAGTGGCGAAACGGCCGCCTTCGAGTGGCACCAAGGGACGAAGGTCCGGCGGGATCACGGGAAGCACGGTTTGAATCATCCACTCGGGGCGCGACTTGGATTGCGCGAAACCTTGGGTGATCTTGAGACGCTTCGAGAGCTTCTTCTTGTTCTGCTTCGAGCGAGTGGTTCCGAGTTCCTCTTCGAGTTGCACGGTGAGTTCGGCGAGGTTTGCCTGTTTGAGCAAATCCATGATCGCCTCGGCACCCATGCCAGCTTGGAACGATCCGTCGCCGTAGGTGTCTTCGGCTTCGCGGAGTTCGTTTTCGGTGAGGAGTTGGCCACGCTCAAGGGCGGTGTTGCCGGGCTCGGTCACGACGTAATCTTCGTAGTAGATCACACGTTCGAGTTGGCGCGCGCTCATATCGAGCATCAGGCCGATGCGGGATGGCATGCACTTGTAGAACCAGATGTGGGAAACCGGCACGGCCAGCTCGATGTGGCCCATGCGCTCGCGACGGACGCGGCTGAGGGTCACTTCAACACCGCAGCGGTCGCAAACGACGCCTTTGTGCTTGATGCGTTTGTATTTGCCGCAGGCGCATTCCCAGTCACGGGTGGGTCCGAAGATCCGCTCGCAGAAGAGGCCGCCTTTTTCGGGCTTGAAGGTCCGGTAGTTGATGGTTTCCGGATTCTTCACCTCGCCCTTGGACCAGGATCGGATGATTTCCGGAGATGCTACGATGATGGAGACTTGATCGAAGGCCTCTGGGCGCTCGTCCACACCGAATAGTTCGCGAAGGTTGTTATCGACACTCATGTTGTTAGTAACGTTTTAGGTCAGGTTGGGGTTCGCGGTTTGAATTACAGGGTGAGGTCGTCGAGGGAGTAATCATCCAAGCCACCGGTCATGCCGGAGCCATGGGTGGAGCCTCTGCGACCCGGACGCACATCGAGTCCGAGAGATTGCATTTCCTTGATGAGAACGTTGAACGATTCCGGCGTGCCGGCTTCAAGGTTGTTATCGCCTTTGACAATCGCCTCGTAAATCCGGGTGCGTCCTTGGACGTCGTCGGATTTGACCGTGAGCAATTCTTGCAGCGTGTATGCGGCACCGTATGCTTCGAGTGCCCAAACTTCCATTTCTCCGAAGCGTTGGCCACCGTATTGGGCCTTACCTCCGAGCGGTTGCTGGGTGACGAGCGA
>CAYRLT010000139.1:0-2519 GCA_964425095.1 uncultured Luteolibacter sp. | reverse complement strand
CGACCAAGGCGGGGGCACAGGGATTATTGAGTTCAAGGATCTCCACTACTTTCTGGATGCCGTGCGCCTTGTGCGCGGTTCAGGGACACTCACAACGGCTGAACTTGATTCCTTCCGCGGATGGCTCGCGGAGTATTCTACTTGGCTAATCACGAGCACTGCCGGCATGAATGAACGCCGCGCTGCGAACAATCACGGCACCTTGTATGACGTGCAGTTGTTGTCGATCGCGCTCTTTCTCGAAGACTTTGATACAGCCGCGCAAATCTGCAATGGCGCATGGTGTCGTTTTTCCAGCCAATTCGCGGCTGACGGCTCGCTGCCACACGAACTCAAACGAACAAAACCAAGACACTACGCCGCTTTCGGATTGGTCGCATGGACAACACTTGCCAAACTAATGGCCGCCTGTGGCGAGGATCTCTGGAGCGCTTGCGACGCCGAGGGGAGATCGATGGAAAAGGGAGCCGCATGGCTGGCAACCGCGTGGCCCGACCGCCAATGGGCTCGCGAAGAACTTGAACATCTCCCGCCCGACAGGCTCGAACCTTTCTGGCAGGACTGCCAAAACCATTTCACGGAACTTGCCGATCAGCTTCCCGCCCCGGCTTCCAGCCCGTCACCCGTATTGCACCCTGAATTCGGCCATCCGCCATTCTGGATGATGGTTCGACCATGAACAATAAATATCATGAAACTCATATCAACTCATCTAAAGATCTCCATCGTGTCCGGAATCGAGGAATTCATGCTTCGATGCTCAAACCACCGTGGGCCTGACTTCATCTGTTTCGGAATGCAGAAGGCGGGAACCCGTTGGCTGTATGAGCAAATGAACGGACGCGAGAACGTCTGGATGCCGCCCATCAAAGAGATCAATTTTTTCACGAAGGGATGCTTCACGGAGAACAACCTCCGCGCCATTGCGAGCAATAACGAACCACTGCCTTTGGAGGAATATACCACCGACAGTCTGAAGCGGAAGAAATTCTACCGCCGTTTCAGCAAGTTCCAACAAGCATCGCGTCCGCGGCTGCGATGGTACCTCAGGCTCTTTGACAACAAAGGCCGGCATATCTCGGGAGACATCTCACCAAACTATTCGAAGGTTGAATCCGATGACATCAAGCTAATCGCGAAGAAGCTGCCCCGGACGAAATTCATCCTGCTCATTCGTGAACCGGTGGACCGCGTCTGGTCCGCACTGTGCATGGACTTGAGAAAAAACAAGGTGAGCGCGGAGGATATCACCAACTGGGACACGTTGCTGCCCTTGATCGAGCACAGAAAATGGGAAATGAAATCGCTTCCCTCGGAATTGTGGAAACGCTGGGCGTCGGAGATCCCGGCGGACCGCATCGGTTATTGGTTCTTCGATGACATCTGCACCCAGCCCCAGAAGGTGGTTGATGAAATCTGTGGATTTCTTGGCGTCAAGGCAGGACCGGGGGTGATTCCAGCCAACTCCAACAGTAAGCAGGGCAACGAGAAGATCGAGATGCCGCCCCACATCAGGATGAAGCTAACGGAATATTATGCTGAGGAAATCGAAGCATGCGCCCTAACGTTTGGTGGTCATGCGATCAGTTGGCGCGAGAAGCGTCTCGGCGTCTAGATGCCGCCCCATGTGGAATCCGCAATTCACCACATAACAAAAACATCATCATGAAACTCATATCAATTCATCTGAAGAACGCTTTCGTATCCCATATCGAGCAATTAGCGCTCAGGCGTTCAGACCGCCGTGGGCCTGACTTCATCTGTTTCGGAATGCAGAAGGCGGGAACCCGCTGGCTGTTCCAGCAAATGAACGGGCGCGAAGACGTCTGGATGCCGCCCATCAAGGAAATCAATTATTTTACAAAGAGATGCCTCAAGGAAGGCAACCTCCGCACTCTTGCGCGTGGCACCGGATCACTGCCTTTACTGGAACATCCCGCCGACAAGCTGAAGCGGTACAAATTCTGCCGGCATTTCAGCACATTCCACGAATCACGATCCGGTCTGGAATGGTATCTCAGGCTCTTTGACCATAAGGGCCAGCGTCTCTCGGGCGACATCTCACCAAACTATTCGTTGCTTGATCCCGATGATACCAAGCTGATCGCCAATCAACTGCCCCGGACGAAATTCATTCTGCTCATTCGTGAACCGGTGGACCGCGTCTGGTCCGCACTGTGCATGGCCTTGAGGAGAGGCCGGGTGAGCGCGGAGGAGATCACCAACTGGGACACGCTGCAGCCCCTCCTTAATTGCGAAAATCGGGAAATGAAATCACTTCCCTCGGAATTATGGAAACGCTGGGTATCGGAGATCCCGGCAGACCGCATCGGTTATTGGTTCTTCGATGACATCTGCACCCAGCCACAAAAGGTGGTTGATGAAATCTGCGGATTCATTGGCATCAAAGCAGGACCGGGCGAGATTCCAGCCAACTCCAACAGCAAACAGGGCAACGAGAAGATCAAGATGCCACCCCACATTCGGATGAAGCTGACGGAATATTATGCCGAGGAAAT
>CAYRLT010000138.1:0-2290 GCA_964425095.1 uncultured Luteolibacter sp. | reverse complement strand
TCAGGAACTCCTCACTCAGCACGGAAATATCGGGGCTCTTGATTCCTGCAACGCTTAGCAAGTCAATCACCTCAGTCGAGCAAACCGATTGATTGACCAGACACTCGATTCTCGAATCCAAGTCAAACCGCATGGCACCCGTGTCGTTGCCTCGCTCAAATTTGATCATGGCTATCTTCACAGCGCAGAAGAATGCCACCTCCACGGAGGCTGCCGTTGCCTCGTCTCTACCAGAAGATAGTTTAAAAGCTCGTTCAAGCTCCGCTACTGCATCGAGGAACCGCTTTCTTGCCTTCTTTTTCGCGTCACTGCCTTCGCCTTCCAGACCATACACGTGGTTGAGTGCTTGGCTGAGAATTTTGAGACGGGCCGTATTGTCACCCTTCAATGCCGGTAGGTAGTCGAAGCCGTGAAATATCGAGCGGAGCACATCGAGGCACTTCTTAAGCGCCAATACAGCTTCGTCCGTATTGATGCCGGTATTTCCGCGATCACGGTCCGAATAAAAACTCAGGGCCTCCTTCAGGTCGGTGGCGATGCCGATGGTATCCACCACCAAACCGGCAGGCTTGCCTGTGAAAATACGGTTCACCCGCGCAATAGCCTGCATCAGGTTGTGCCCGTGCATCGGCTTGTCGATGTAGAGTGTGTGCATCGACGGACAATCAAAACCAGTTAGCCACATGTCGCGCACGATCACCAGTTGGAAGTCATCCCCGGGATCGCGATAACGCTTCGCAAGATTGTCCATACCCTGCTTGTTGCGAAGGTGGGGCTGGTAAGTCTGCGGGTCAGAGGCTGAGCCCGTCATCACTACCTTGAGCTTGCCTTTGTCATCGGCGGGGTCGTGCCACGCGGGCCGCAGCTTGGTGATGCGGTTGTAGAGTTCCACGCAGATGCGGCGGCTCATGCAGACAATCATACCTTTGCCGCTGATTGCCTGTTGCCGCTTTTCAAAATGATCCACGATCAGCGCTGCCAATTCATCCAGCCGCTCGGAAGCACCCGCAAGAGATTCCAGCGTGGACCACTTTCCGGCGAACTTCGCTTTCTCGTTGTCCTCCATACCCTCGGTGACTTCGTCGAAGGCGGCGTCGATGGCCGCCTTGGTGTCGTCGTCGAGTTTGAGGCGCACGATCTTGCCCTCGTAGTGAATCGGCACTGTGGCGTTGTCCTCCACGGCTTGGGTGATGTCGTAAACGTCGATGTAGTCACCGAAAACCTGTTGGGTGTTCTTGTCCACCATCTCGATGGGCGTCCCGGTGAACCCAACGAAGGTCGCGTTCGGCAAGCCCTTCCTTACGTAGTGGGCAAACCCATAACTCATTTCTCCCGTCTTGGAGTCGATCTTTGCCTCAAATCCATATTGGCTTCGATGTGCCTCATCCACAAACACCACCACATTTCGACGAGAGGTTATAACCTCAAAGTCACCATCTTCAGGGCGAAACTTCTGGATTGTTGCAAAAATAACCCCGCCCGCTTGGCGATCGAGTAACTGCCTCAGCTCCGCCACCTCAGTGACTTGCTGGGGGTCTTGACCAAACAATTCAGCGCAGCGGGAAAATGTCCCGAAAAGTTGGTTATCCAGATCGTTTCGATCCGTCAGCACAACCAGTGTCGGGTTTTGTAGCTCCTCGTGATGCACAAGCATTCCGGCGAAGAATGCCATCAGCAGGCTTTTGCCGGATCCCTGCGTGTGCCAGATCACGCCGGCTTTGCCATCGCTGGCCAGCGCCTTGATTACCTTATGAAGGCCCTTCTTCGCGGCATGGTATTGGTGATAGCCTGCTGTCTTCTTGATGACCGAGCGGCCGTCATTTTCAAACACTGTGAAATATCTCAGCAGATCCAACAGTACATCCCGACGCAGTAGTCCACGCACCAGCGTTTCCCATGCGATAGCGCTTTTAGGGTCTACCAAGGTTGCGCCATCGACCGTGCGCCATGCCATGTGCCGGTCAAAGTCCGCTGAGATCGTGCCATAGCGCGCGGCGAATCCATCGCTCAGCACGCTCATCAGGTTTGTGCGGAAAAGCGCGGGAATGTCAGCCTTGTAGGTTTGGATCTGGTTGTAGGCAGAAACGATGTCTGCGTTTTTCGCCTCCGGGCCCTTGAGTTCCATCACGACCAGCGGCAGGCCGTTGAGGAAAATCAAAATATCCGTTCTCCGCTTGTTCGCGCCAACTACGGTGAACTGATTTATTGCCAGCCATTCGTTGTGGGTGTCGTTCCAATCGATTAGGCCGGCACGATCATGGATTGTCTCGCCGCCGCGCTGGTATTCCAC
>CAYRLT010000137.1:0-3179 GCA_964425095.1 uncultured Luteolibacter sp. | reverse complement strand
ATCCTGCTGGCCGAGACGCAGGGCGATCCGGAACTGCGCCAATACCAAGTGCTGATCTTGGATGAGGCGCACGAACGCTCTCTGAATATCGATTTCTTGTTAGGATATTTAAAACGCCTGCTGGTGAAACGGCAGGATTTGCGCTTGGTGATTTCATCGGCCACTCTGGATGCGGGTTCGTTTGCGGCGTTTTTCGGGTCGGAGGGGAGGCCGGTGCCGGTGATTGAGGCACCCGGACGGATGTTTCCCGTGGCGGAGTTTTTCCTGCCGCCGTATGACGATGAAGATTTGCCGCAGCACGTGGCGCGCGCGGTGGATTGGTTAGGTAGCGTGGAACCGCGCGGCGATGTGTTGGTCTTTTTGCCGGGCGAACGGGAAATCCGCGAGTGCGCGGATGTCTTGGACGGTCGGCGCTATCCGGGAACCGAGGTGCTTCCGTTGTTTGCGAGGCTGGGTCTTGGCGATCAACAACGGGTTTTTAATCCGGGAAACCAGCGCCGCTTGATCTTGGCGACCAATGTTGCGGAGACTTCGCTCACCATCCCGCGCATCGCTTGCGTGATTGATTCCGGGGTGGCGCGGGTGAATCGCTGGTCACCGGGAAAAGGCGTGCAGCGCTTGCAGATCGAGCCGGTGAGCCAGGCGAGTGCGCGTCAGCGCAAGGGGCGATGCGGGCGTGTCCGGGATGGGGTTTGCGTCCGGTTGTTTGATGAATCGGAGCTGGAAGAGCGCCCGGCATTCACCGATCCGGAAATTCGACGCAGTTCGCTGGCCGGAGTGATTTTACGGATGAAGGCGCTGGGTTTGCCGGAAATCGAGGAGTTTCCCTTTCTGGATCCGCCATCGCCCAAGGCCGTGTCCGAGGGATACCGGACTTTGCGTGAAGTCGGGGCGTTGGATCGCGAAAAAAAACTCACCGACTTTGGCCGACGCATCGCACGCCTGCCCGTGGACCCGCGGCTCGGGCGGATGTTGATCGAGGCGCGGAAGGAACAATGTTTGAATGAGATGCTGCCGATCATCGCCGCGCTGGAATCTAACGATCCTCGTGAGCGCCCGGCGGAGAAGACTCGCGAGGCGGACGCGGCGCATGCGCGATGGAAGGATTCCGACAGCGATTTTATCAGCCTGCTGCGGCTTTGGCGCGAGGTTTCGAGATTCCGCGACGAGCGGGGTCGGTGGAAGCGCAATGCTTTGCGGAAATTCTGTGGCGGCGCGTTTCTGAATGCCCGCCGGGTGATGGAGTGGGCGAATGTGGCGGATGAGCTCGCGGATTTGTTAGAGCGGGAGTGGAAGGTGAAGCTTTCGCTTTGCGGGGAAGGGGATTCATTTCCCTACACTGCGATTCACCGTTGTTTGATCGCCGGGGTGCCGCGGCAGTTTGGTTTGTGGGACCGTGAGAATAAGGCCTACCGCAGTGCGGCAGGCGGTTTTTTCGCGGTGTTTCCTGGATCGGGATTATTCAATCTGCCGAAACGTCATGAGTGGGTGGTGGCGATGGAGTTGGTGGAAACCACGCGTCTCTGGGCGAGGCGGGTGGCGAGGATTGATCCCACATGGATTGAACAGGTCGCTCCGCACCTTTGCCGCAGCAAGTTCGGGGATGCGCATTGGGACGAGAAGCAGGGCGCGGTTTATGGCAAGGAAACCGTGACTTGCGGTGGCATTCCGATCATCACGGGTCGCCGCGTGCATTACGGTAGGGTAGACCCGAAGACGGCGCATGCGGTGTTTCTTCGTGAAGGATTGTTAGCGGGCGGAATGCGCAAGCGTTGTCGGTTTTTAGATCATCTCACCGAGATGCGGGGTGAGATCGAGGGGGTGGAGCAAAAACTCCGGCGGCCGGGTGGCTTGTGGAGCGATTAGGCGGTGTTGCGGTTTTTTGAAGCACGCATCCCGCAGGAAATCCACACGGCGGATGCTTTCCATCAATGGTTGGCGGAAAATGAGGAGCGGCTGATGCTGACGCTCGGCGATGTTTTGGATGAGGATTTGGAGGATTTGGAATTGGATCTTTTTCCAGACACGCTCAGCCATGAAGGCGAGGAATATCAGTTGTACTATCGGGCGCAACAAGATGCGCGTGATGATGGGGTGACGCTTGGGGTCCATGTGGATCAATTGCCGAAATTATCCACATGGCTGCCTGGTTGGGGTGTCGATGGAAATTTGCGCGAACGGGCTGAGATTTTGCTGCGTTCGCTGCCGAAAGATTTTCGCCGTATCTGTCAACCGATCGGTTCGGTGGCGGCAAGTTTTGCCGAGATGTGGTGCTATGCGCCGAAGGAGCGACCGATTGATCAGGCGCTTGCCGAACACGTCCGTGAGCAGACCGGTGCGCGCGTCCCGGTCGCGGAATTCGATCCGGCGAAACTCCCGGCCCACCTTGTTACAAAAGTTTGGGTTTGTGATGATGATGGTGAGGAGTTGGCATTGGGCGAGGATGTGGCGGCGTTGAAACTTCAACTCGCCGACCGGATGCATGCGCGCTTTGAGGCGGCGGCGAATGCCGATGTCGAGCGCACGGGCATCCGCGCTTGGGATGGTGAGGCGCTTCCCGAGCGAGTGGAAACCCCGGGCGGACCCGCGTTTCCTGCGCTGGTGGATGAGGGGCAAAGCGTCGGCGTGCGGGCCTTCAGTGACGCCGCGGATGCGGCCGAATCCCAGCGAGCCGGCGGGGCACGTTTGTTGTCGCTCGCCCATCCGGATCAGGTGAATCACTTGCGAAAAAAATTTCCACTCGGTCTGATGGCGAAGGTGGAACTTCCGCGCCTAGGCGTTGGCGGCACCACGCTGGAAGATCTTATTTTGTTAGCTGCCGAGGGTGCGGCAGGCGCGGTGTTTCCAAACTCGCCGGAAGCGTTTCGCAGCATGAGCGAACGGGCGCGGGGACGTTGGTTTGAGGCGGCGGTGGCCATCGGCAAGAGTCTTGATGAAACCCTGGAAATCTTGCCGGAGATCCGAGCATGGATCGCCGCAAACCGCAAGGATCGCAACCTCGGAGAAATCGCCGAGGATCTCGATGAACAGCTGACATGGTTATTCCGCCACCGCTTCGCCTGGCGTGCCGGATTCAACGGGCTTCGTGATTACCCACGGCGCTTGCAAGCCATCCGCTCGCGCCTCGGCCGTGTGGAATCTCTGCCGTTGGTCAAGGATCTTGAAAAGATGGACCGACT
>CAYRLT010000136.1:0-5177 GCA_964425095.1 uncultured Luteolibacter sp. | reverse complement strand
GCAAGAGCAAGCCCCGTCAAATCAAAGGACGGGCAAGGGCGAAGTTTAAAATCCGAAATGGCGGCAAACCGCCAAAAGTCCGGGAGCAACCGAAAATCATCGAATTAATCCGCAAATGCGCTTAAGTGGCCAGTATTGGGCAGACCGGGGCCAGGTAGGATTTTCAAATCGCTGGCAGAGACATACCAGACATCACCCACGACTACATTGGTGATCTTGCGTTCGTGCGCCAACTGACCATCCAGCGTGCAGACGACATGAATCTCTTTCGGATCGGCGCTCGCCTCCATCGCCGGGACGCTCACCTCCCATTCCTCGTCGTCCTGACCCATGGTGAGTGACTTTTCAAAACCGGCGAATCGAATGGTGACGACGGAATTCGGCAGTGCTTTCCCATAAAGCCTCGTCGGCACTCCCGCCTGGATCACGCAGTTGTGCGCAAACTGCGGACTGAGCAACCACAATTTGCGGCACTTCTCCTGCAGGCCGTAGGTCGTGGGATCGATGACTTCACCGGCAAGCTGCAGGTATTCCATCGGCCACTGAAACAGCTCCGGTGATTTCTCAAAACCAGGAATGGCAATGTGAGCCGGATCCCACTGACGGGACACCACCAGCTTGTGATCGTAGAAGATGAACGGAGTCAATGGCAACAGCGCGCCGTTGTAGATGCCGATCTGTTTGGCAACCCCATTGCATCCGTAAGCCACTCCACGCGGATCCTTGACGCCTGGCGCGGTCAATTCGATGGTCTCACCCTTGATGTTGATCGTTGCACGGTGCCACGCCAGATCCTTGTCGGCCAGATAGAACAGCTGAACCTGCGCGTCTCCTTTTTCAATCGCGACAGGATCTCCATACCCGTCCTAAACCGTCATATTCTGGCCAACACTCAGTCCCTCGGCGGAATCAAGTTCCAGAATGAGCTTGTCGCCAGCGACCTTGTAATCCCGATACGTCGGGCCATCGGCCACAATCTTTTTGCCATACTGGTTTTTCAGCGCATGCCTCGCGAGCCGTTGACCCGGCACGGTTTTTGCCCGGTAATGCACACCGCCCGTGATGTCGATCTGGCTGGCCATCGCCGCGTGGGAGATATCCCTGGACGCCAGCCAGGTGCCGAGACGCATCTCAGCGCAAGCGTTGAGCGTGAGTCCATCGTCCGCGCCAATGCCGTAAAACTGATGGAAATAAACCGGCAGCTCGGGATTATTCCAGAGAGTCCGCCAGCCACGGATGAGTGAGTGCAGATTGTTCCGATAGACAATCCCTTCGCTTTGGCTCGCATAGCCCTGATTCCAAATCGCCCCGCGAATCGCATACGGTGCCATCGGCGTGATCTTGCCGTTGCACATCCAACTAACATCGCGATTGTTGGTCAGGTTGCCCGGCACGACGGGAAGCTCCTTCGGCGCGAGGCCTTTCTCAGCCCGCTTCTTGCTCTCCAGTCCCCAAGCCGTGACGTCCTGCTCGTAATGCGCCCATGCGGCCCGATGCTCGGGGGTCGCGCGATCGCCTTCCAAAATCTTGCGATAGATCGCCTTGGTGTATTCATCTTTGCCTGCGGCAAATCCTTCGCGCGGCGTCCATGCCTGAATGTTGGTGGTGCTGAAGGCGCAATTGACAATCCCCACCGGCACACCGGTTTCCCGCGCCACCTCGTAGGCAAAGGAAAACGCCACCGCACTGAACTGCGGCCATTCATTCCCCCACTTGCCCTTGACCTGATAGGACGGGTTGAGCGATGAAAACTTGTTAGTGACTTTCACCTCGCGAATGATGGGTAACTTCTCCCCACCCGCTTTGACGCGTGCCAGGATGTCAGGAATGAGCTTCGCGCCGACATCGCAATCAGCCGCAATCCATTGCATATTCGACTGCCCGGAACACATCCAGACCTCGCCGACCAGAATGTCTTTCAGGACTTCCTTCTTGCCACTTGAGTCGGTGACGGTCATGTCGCGGGAATCGGCACTCGCCGGAAGCGGATCCAACTCAAGCATCCACTTGCCATCCGCGCCGACCGTGGCGGTTTTCTTCTGCCCGGCAAACTCAATCGTCACCGTGTTGCCTGCGGCGCTCCAACCCCAGACAGGAAGCTTCATCTCGCGTTGTAAAATCGCGGAATCATGAAAAGGAGCGCCCATCTCGATCGCGAGATCGCGTGGCGGTGTGGGCAGTGGCGCACCCTTTTTCCCAGCATGCGCAGTGAAGGTTAAACCCAGCAACATTGCGACAATCAGTCTTAACTTCAAATGATTCATAACCTATTTCCTTTCATCAAACATTGGAGTCATCGACATCAACGTGACTCATTTCACCACCCCTGCCCGCTTCGCCTCTTCCAGGCTGATCAATTTCTTGGGATGTGTGTCCGCTTCGATGGTTTTGAGCATCGCATCCCAGGAACCTTTGAATCGACTTTTCTCGACATTCGCGAACAGCTTGTCCTCTTTCAGCCTGGTGATGTAAGGCTTGGCATTCGCCCCATACAGAGGCAATGCGGCAAACACCATCTTCGCCTTGAAGCCGGCTTTGCCTTGTTCCTCGACCGCGCTCTCCACCAGAAGATCCAGTCCTTCCTTGATGCTCAATCCGGCAAGCACCTCGACGCCAGGAGCGATCACCGTATGAACGGAATGATAACTCTGATAGGTTGGATCCGTGTTGCCGATCACATACATCAACTTGTCGGCCACCAGATGGAAATCATCCTTCGGGATGCCACGCAGCATGCTCGCGCCAACCGATCGTCCCTTTTGACGCTTGTGATTGAGAAAGCGCTCTGCCGTCTTGTAGAACAAGGCCTTGTCGGTCACCACATTCTCCTTGAGTGGCTCCGCACAAATGCCGTCCAAGGCTTCGGCGATATTCACATCGATTAGATTGAATGGGTCCTTCTCCGTCCGTGGTTCATACACCAGTTGCACGACGTCGTTGTAGTAGGGATGTCCAGCCTTCGCTTCCTGGAAGGGTTTGGATCCCAGCGCGGCGGCAGCCGCAATGCGCACCTGAAGCGCTTCCTTCTTGTCGCGCACGATCGAACCCAGCAGCCCGGCTTGAGGCAACGCAACGGCCGACGGACACTCACCGCCAAAGCAGGCAACTGCATGGGCCCTCGCCCGTTCGCTGCCGCTCTTGATCACGGCGAGGATCCCGGGAGTGATGTCGCTTCCCTTGGGTATGAACTCCTTGTTCGCCTTCTTCAGCTTGGCCTCCTCCTGCTGGTTGAGTTGGACCTCCTTTTTCCATCTCTTCGCCAACTCCCTCGCCACCATGACGCTGACCTGCGGAAATGGATCATCGAGCAACTTGATCAGCTCATCCGTGCTCTTCGTTCCATCGACGAACTTGCTGCGCATGATCACTTCGTTCGCCGCTTCACCCTTGACCCAGATCGATGGGTCGGCCTCGCGACCGGTGATGAGCAGGACCTTGCGCGGCAAACAATACATCAACAAAGCCTGTCCCGAATGCACGCCGCCCGTGCCGTTGGCGCCGGGAAAGCCACCTTGCCAATGCCGCCTGGCGTTGAAATACCACAGGCTCTTCCGGAAGAATTGACTCGTGACTTCCGGACCTGACAAGCCGGCACCCAGTGGCGTCCACAGGGGATTGAAGAACGAGTTCGCATGGCCGGACTCCAGACTGTCATACGATGTTGCCGCAAGTTGCGAATAGTATTGGGCGCCATGTTGATTGCCCATCAACGACATGCAGATCGCCGCCGAGCCGCTCATGCCGTTGTTGTTAAAACTGCCAACGTCGGGGCCACCAACGCCGTATGGGAAGCCACCTTTATTCACATGGTCGGCGACATAAGCATTGCTTCTTTCAATGGCCTGATCGAGAACCGGATCCTTGATCCCGCACTTCCTCGCAATGATCAAAGCCATGAAGTTCGAAATGCTCGGTTGATTCATCTGCGCGTAACCTGTGAGACGGCCGCCGTATTTGGCCGATGCCATGCGATGGCCCCAACAGCCGCTCACGTCCTGCCCACGGGCCAATCCCAACGCATGAATGCGGATCGCGGGCAACACCTCCTGATCCTTGGTTAGAAGGTAATATTCCCCCAAGGTGATGAGATTGTATCCCCATAGCCAGCCGACATAACCCATGTCCTTCCCTTCGCCGCTGATCAACCCATCGACATCCGCCTGGGTGAGTTTGAGCATGCCATCCTCCTTGATCGCCTTCGCAGCGACATCGAGGTATTTCTTCTCGCCCGTGGCCATCAAACCCAGCAAGTCGGTCCGCGTGGAATTCTGCCCGATCTTGCCGGTCTTGAGAATGAGTTCAGCCGTCTGCGCGATGATCTTGTCGCTCTTCGGACAGTTGTAGGGAGCCGTCGCGCTGTAGGTTCCCACCACCGGAATCTCGATGACAACATTCCCGCCGGACTGGAGCATCAGGCTGAGTTTGCCTCCCGCCGCTTCGGTTTCGGCATCATCAATCGCCTTGGTAATGCACGGCTGAGGGTAACCTTTGATCTTCTCGTTGCCGAATCCAACAATCACGTCGCCCGGCTTCAGCTTGCCACTGGCCAGCGAACCTTCGGGAACATGTGTCACTGTGATGAATTCCTTCGGTGGCGGCGGCCAAGTCTGTAGCTCCGCGTAAAACCCCATCGGCCCCATCATATCATCGGTGATTTTCGGCGCGGCTGCCTGCAAAGGGCTGGATGCCAGAACCCCGATCAGAACAGCAGCATATCGGGTGAATGACGGAAACATGCCCTCTCTGGCCGCGCCGGATTTTCCATTTCTATGGGACATATGCGCGGGTATGTGGTGGGCTGGCATGGGGTTTATCATAGTTGTTAAATGGATTACGTCCGCAATCACGGATTCTTGAATGTTTTTTCCCGGATTTCTGACACCTAATCTAGTCCAGATAAACGGACACCACGATTCCACCTAGAAAGCCCTCAAAAGAATCAGTCTTCAACCCGATGAAATCTCCATCTGATACACTGAACTAATTGTGGTGTCAGAAGAAAATGCGAGCGATGTTGAAAACCCTAGGCACCGCCCGGCATTATGTGAGTCACAAGCAATCCATTCGGAGCACATCACAGGACCAATTGCACATATCGCCCCTTCCACACATCATGAAACAGAACTACAGAACAACCCTAACTGCCGCATTGATAATACTTGCTGGTGGATCATCCG
>CAYRLT010000135.1:0-1870 GCA_964425095.1 uncultured Luteolibacter sp. | reverse complement strand
TAGAGCCACTCAGCGGACACAGCGTTTCATACGCTGGGTGCGGGTCTGGATCTACAAACAGGCTCCCTGGGGTGACTCCATCGCCCGTCTGAAGAAAGTCTGGGGCGGGATCTATTCATAGTTTTCCACACCGATCATTCTATGGCCCTTTCTATTCATGGCCCTTTCTATTAGGAGGTCAACAAAAGGAGCTTCGCGCTTTGTAATTGGCACTTCATGCACATCGGCGGTTCGGAGACCGCCGCTCATTGAGGTGCCACAAGATCAGCGGATGAAGGATGTTTGCGAGCAGAATCGAGGCGGTTCCAAGAAAAAATCCCGGGTGCAATTGGCGGTGCTCCCCAAATAAAAGCGCCGCGGCCAGGATGCCATAAACCGGTTCAAAATTGGCAGCGAGATTGGCGGTGTAGGCACTCAAATACCTCAGCAGATGAATATAAAACGCGTAGGCAAAAATCGTGCATCCCCAGGCTAAAAACAACAGCCACAACGCATCATACCCGTGGAATTGAAACATCCTTCCATAAGCACCAGGCCCATCTAACAAAGGCATGCAAACCAGGCAAACCAAACAAGCCCCGATCATCTCCCATGTCGTCATGACCAGAGGATCCATTCGCCCCTGATTGACCAATCGCCGGTTCAACACTGGAAAAACCGAGGCGAACATCGCAGCTAACAAAGCGACACCCAAGCCCACGAGATACCCGCGTTCAAATCCGGCGATGAGCGAAATCCCAATCACGATCAACAATCCGAGTGCAACTTCCAAAGGGCGGATTCTCCGACGCTCGAACAAAGGCTCGGTGAATGCCGTGAAAAACGAAGTGGTCGCCATGCCGGCCATGCAAATCGAGATATTTGCCAGTTTGATCGCTCCGAAAAAACAAATCCAGTGAAGCCCGACGATGGCACCAATGCCAATCAATGTGAGAACACGCTTAGGAGGAAGCCGAAGGTCGCGACGCTGGACCACGCCAATGAGAAACGCGCCGCCCGCCGCTGCCAAAAACGTCCGCCAAGCCACCAACGCCGGCGCGGAAAACGTGATCAAATGCCCGAAGACCGAAGTCGTGGCAAACAAGACCACCAGCAAATGCAACCGGAGATGAAGAAATCTGGGCATTCGGGTGGAAAACACCGCCGGTGTCAGAGTTCGCCAGCGATCAGATCGTCTTGGGTTTGACGCTTACGAATCACCGTCGCGGTCTTACCCTCGACCAAAATCTCAGCGGGCAACGGACGTGAGTTGTAATTCGAGGCCATGGCAAATCCATAAGCACCCGCCGACATCAACGCGATGAAGTCCCCGGCTTGGATTTCCGGAAGCTCGCGGTTCTGACAGAAAAAATCGCCGCTCTCACAGATCGGCCCGACCACATCGACCACCACCCGCACATCCGATTCCGGTTGTTTCAAAGGCGCGATTTCATGATGCCCTTCGTAAAGCGCGGGACGGATCAAATCATTCATGCCGGCATCGACGATCTTGAAAGTCTTTGCCGCACCTTTTTTCTCATACAAGCAGCGAGTTAGAAGAACCCCCGCATTGCCCACAATCAAACGACCGGGCTCTAGAAGAATTTTTAAACCGAGATTCTTGAGGCGCGGCACCAACTCCTTGCCATAGCGATCGATCGTCAACGGGCGATCATGCTCGGCTTGGTTCTCCCACCAATCCAAGGCCCCGGATTCGAGCGATTCCTTGTAAATGATACCGATGCCACCACCGATCGACCAAAACTCGATACCGTGGCGTTCTTTGAGTTGCTTGACCAGCGGCGTCACTTTTTCCACCGCCTCGATGAATGGATCGATGGACGTGAGCTGCGAGCCGATGTGCATCTGCAAGCCACGCAGACGGATGTTT
>CAYRLT010000134.1:0-1643 GCA_964425095.1 uncultured Luteolibacter sp. | reverse complement strand
GAAAAACGACTTCGTCCACGGGCTGCTAACGCAGTATCTCAGTAGTTGCTAAAGGCTACACAAATAGCTCGGTGCCGTGCGGTCTATGAGCTTGTTCAGGAGGCTCACATCAACCAAGACGCCACCATTTCTCTGGACGCGAATGTCTGCGACGGCAGCGTCGTCGGGCATGGCTCACAGCCTGAGCCAGTCCGCAGGGATTCATCCCGCCTTGCGTTTCATTTCTTGCAACTGCTGGATGATGTGATTCTCTAGCGCCAGACGTTCGTGAGCGCTGGCGGTGCGGCGGTAGTTCTGGCCACCCTCACGAATGAATCGAGACCTGTCGCTTGAAGACGAGGCGCCCTTGAAGCCTGGGATGCCCCGAAAGCTTTTCTGCAATTCGGCCCACGCGATCTCGGCGGTATTTTCCCCTATGCGTGTCAAGGCATAGGGGAGAAGCTTCTGAGCTTCATGGCGATAGTCGGCATCGGTTTCAAGCTTGTCCAGATCGACCGACCCAAGCGGAATCGAAAAGTTGAACGCAGACACAATATTTCTCCAAAAAGAAAACTTAGCCAGCTGTCGCGGTCATAAATGTCCAATAGTCGCCATGGCGGGATCAGATGGTGTGCGTATTCCACGGCACGGTTGGCGTGAAGCGACACGATGGGGATGGCGAGGCGGCGCTGATCCTGGCGGACCGGGGTCGTAGGGATCGATGTTTGCCGCCCACTGGCTCAGGCGGGCTGTGATCAGGCAATCGCGGTCCGCGGCGATCTTGTAGACACAGGCCCAGACTGGGGGCATACGCCCTCACGTTGGCGAGCGAAAAAGGGGAGTACCGCTGCCAAGTGAGGGTGACGGTAGGGCTTGTGCCGAAAAATCGGGTTCACGGTGGACAGGCTCCTTCTCGCCGAGTACAAGCTTTTGTGCAAGGCGTTCCATCGGTCCATCCGAATGCATAATATGGTGTGCATTCTGTCTGGTCAAGTCGCGACAATGCACCATTGCTTGTGCAATCGATGGTTACTCGTGCACAAAACATTGGGAGATACGAAATCCCAAAGAAGAGGGAGAACGAACCATGCCCAAGAAGGCCCCTGCAGCCGCACCAGCGCCGACCAATGAGGTGGGCAACCTGATCCGCAAGCAACGGGAGGCCATGCAGATGACCGTGGCCCAGCTTGCGGGTCGTGTCGGCGTGAGCCGGAATACGATCACGAACTACGAGGCGGGCAAAACCGAGCCGAACGCCAGCGACCTGATGCGGCTGTCCGGGGCGCTGGGCTGTGCCGTGAACGACCTACTCAGCGGTGGCTCTGCTTCGATTGCGCCACGCTTTGCCTTTCGTGCCCATGCCCCTTTACGCAAAGATCCTGAGATTGCCGTTGCCGCTCGGAAGTACCTGCGGGCCTATGACGAAATCGAGGCGATAACCAACTCTCGGCTGCAAGGCAAACTGCGGATGTTCAATGGGGACGGTGAGGGGCCGCTCACGGATCGTGAGATCGAGAGTGCGGCGGACACACTACGTCAGTCCAGTGGCCTGCACGACACGGGGCCGGAGAACATAGCCAGCGTCCTCGAAGGACTCGGCGTCCGTACGCTGTTTTTTGAGCATGAAGGCAAGGGGCTGGAAGGACTCAGCACCATCCAAGGTG
>CAYRLT010000133.1:0-11661 GCA_964425095.1 uncultured Luteolibacter sp. | reverse complement strand
ACGCGGAATGCTGTCTGCGGGAGCAGTTGGAGGCGCTGAAACAACGATATCGGCCGGGCCCTGAAGAAGTTGACTTCCATGCCTGAAATGATTTGGTTTCTGTCATCTGTGAATTTGACCCCGGAACTCATCAATCGCCTCGTCTCTCTCAAGTCCCTGCTAGACTTGGGCGACATGGAGCTGGTCTCAATCTCCTCATCGCGGCTTGAAGGAGAACGTGCCCAACCGGAGGTCGCGGAAATTCTCGATGCTTTGCGAGCCCATCGCTACGCCGAGGCTGCGGATCGGATTCAAAAGCTGCTTTCCAAGGGCTCTCGTATTGCCATTTGGACGGACCCGGAGATCGCGCTGCTGGAGGCTGAGCTAGAACGTCTGAAGGCGGACCTCGCAGATTTTGAAACGGAACAGGCTGAGCTTGAACATCTCATCTCCCGTTTCCAAGCGGCGCACAATGAGGCACTTGGCGGATTGATTCGCCAGTTGTTGGAAATCCGGATGCGCATTCTGGAACGGCAGCGCAAGACCGATCCCAAGAAGCAGGAGGCATTTGAGCAGGCGACTTCTGACTTCGAGAAATTTCAGCAGGATCAGGAAATCCAAGAAGAAGCGGATCGTCGCACCCAATGGCAGCTCTCCGATGAGGAGAAGTCCGAGCTCAAGAGATTGTTCCGGAAGGTGGCGAAGCTTTGCCACCCGGATGTCGTTCCCAAGGAACACCACGATGCTGCCGCTGACATGTTTAGGCAACTGAGCGAGGCTCATGAGAGGGGCGACCTTGCACGCGTCCGCCAATTATTCGAAAGAGCGAGTGCCGGATTGTTCGATACCACGCAAGAAGTCGATGCCGACGCAGCGCGGAAAAAAGAGCGTCTGCGGGCTACCATCGATGCAATTCGCGAGGCTATGAAGCGAACGTGCGCTGGAATTCAGGCCATCAAGGAATCCACAAGCTACCAAACGATGGACACCCACACCGACTGGTCGCATTTGTTTGAGAACCAGGCGAAATTACTCGTTCAGGAGATCGATGCCCTTAAAGCCACCCTAGAAGAATTGCCGAATGAACCCACCTGAAGAAAAGCCATACGGCCTGACCACCACTCCATCTGGCGGACTGATCCGCCGCATGGACCAGCGGTTGGAATTGGTGAACCGTTTGATGGAAGAAATTCAGGCGAAGAAAACCGGCCTGAGCAACACGAAGACGCTCGAAGTTCCGCTTGGCTCGGGCGTGGTGCTGCTCATGAAATGGTGCCCGCCGGGGTCATTTCTGATGGGCAGCCCGGAAGACGAGGAGGAGCGATGGGACAATGAAAACCAAGTGCAAGTGACATTGAGCCAAGGCTTCTGGATGGCACAGACGCAAGTGACTCAAGCGCAGTGGCAGGCAGTAATGGGCAATAATCCGAGCCATTTCAGAGGAGAAAATCTCCCTGTGGGACGAGTCAGCTGGCACGAGGCGCAGGAATTCGTCTCCAAAATCAATGCAAGTTTAGTAATTTCAGATGGAATGCAAATGACTCTACCAACCGAGGCGCAATGGGAATACGCGGCGCGAGCGGGGGAAACCGGAGCGTATTCCGGAGGCACGCTGGATGAGGTGGCTTGGTATGATGGGAACAGCGAAAGAAAGAAACATCCAGTAAGGACGAAGAAACCGAACGCCTGGGGCCTGTACGATATGCTTGGAAACGTGTGGGAATGGTGCGCTGATTGTTATGAAGAGGAGCTTGAAGGTGGTATCGATCCAGGAGCTTCTTCGGGCTCGATCAGGGTGGCCCGGGGCGGCAGTTGGCGCGACGGCGCGATCTTCTGCCGCGTCGCGAGCCGCCTCGACTACGGCCAGTCCTACGCGGTCGACAGCATCGGGTTCCGGGTGGCCCGCAGTTCAGTTCCCTAGAGCCAGCAAGCAGCGGAGCGAACGAAACGGAATGCTAGGAATTTGCTTTTGGGGTGAAGGCCGTTGAAAGAGCGATTGGCCGGACCGGAGGCGGGGAAAAAGGGGTTGTTGACTCTGCTAATCGCATTTCCGTTGGCGCTGGTTGCGCACCGGTTTGATTTCGTGGGGAAAAAGTTTCTCGGGATCCTCGTGCTCGCACCGATGATTTTACCGCCCTTCGTGGGTGCGGTGGGGATCAAGCAGATGCTCGGCGTGAATGGAGCCTTCAATGCCTTGCTCATCGATATTGGAATGATGAACGCGGCCACGCCCTTCGACTGGCTGGCGGACGGGCGCTTTCTCGGGATCGTGGTGATGAACGCGTTGCACCTTTATCCGATCCTTTACATGAATATCGCCGCCGCGCTGGCGAACCTCGATCCGGCGATGGAGCAGGCAGCGGAGAACCTCGGATGCCCGCCGTGGAAACGTTTTTTCAAGATTACTTTACCGCTGGCGATGCCCGGCGTGTTTGCGGGGAGCTCGCTGGTTTTCATCTGGTCGTTCACGGAGCTGGGCGTGCCGTTGGTGTTCGATTACGCGCGGATCGCGCCAGTGCAGATTTTCGATGGGATCAAGGGACTGGAGAAAAACCCGGTGCCTTACGCGTTGACGGCCATCCTACTGGTGATCGCGGCGGCGGTATTCGCGCTGGCGAAACTGGTGATGGGCCGCGCGCCGCTGGGCACTGCGCCTAGGCCGAAGGGGCGCAGCGACGGACAGAAAATCGGCGGGTGGAGAGGGCTGGCGTGCGCGGCGCTTTTCCTCGGGGTTTTTCTTATCGCATCAGTGCCGCACGCCGGTGTGTTGCTGCTTTCCTTCGCGGAGAGGTGGTATGGCACGGTGATCCCAGATGAGCTGACCATGCGGCATTATATCGAGGCGCTAGGAAACGGACTAGTCGTGCCTTCCATCCAAAACAGCATGATGTATGCCGGCACGGCGACGTTGCTGGCGGTAATAATCGGTGTCTGCGTGGCGTGGGTGGTGGTGAGGTCGGATCTGAAACTGCGGGGTTGGCTTGATGCGTTGGTGATGATGCCGCTGGCAGTGCCGGGACTGGTGATGGCCTTCGGATATCTTGCGCTCTCGCAGGAGGGGAAGCCGTTTCATTTCCTCATCGGTGCGGGCGGCAGTCCGTTTTTCCTGCTGGTGCTGGCCTATTGCATACGACGGCTGCCCTACGTGGTGCGGGCGGCGGTGGCGGGATTGCAGCAGAGCAATCCGGCGCTTGAGGAGGCCGCGAAATCTCTTGGCGCGACACCCATGCGGATGATGAGGCGGATCGCTATTCCGCTGATCGGTGCGAATCTCGCGGCGGGGGCAATCCTCGGCTTCGCCTTCGCCATGCTGGAGGTCAGTGATAGCCTCATTCTCGCGCAACAGGCTCAGCATTACCCGATCACGAAAGCGATCTACACGCTCCTCAGCACCCTTGGAAACGGCACTGAACTGGCCGCCGCGCTGGGAGTGTGGGCGATGGTTTTCCTCTCCGTCGCCATCATGGGCGCAGCGGTGCTCGGTGGCAAACGTGGCGGGCTTTTTAAGGTGTAACAGCTGTAATAACGCAGAGAGCTTTTTTTCTGAAGCTGCTTGCCATCCTTCGTCAGGTGCGCTTTTCTGCGGTCTCGTCATTCTGGCAATGATGACCGCCTCTTGTTCTTTAATCCCACCAGTTCTAAAACCTAAATATGCAAACCCTAAGCCATCTTGATTACATCGTTTTCTTTATTTATTTCGCCATCGTAGCGAGCTACGGAATCTGGGTTTACAGGCGGAAAACTAAAACCTTAACCTCCGCTTCACATGAATACTTTCTCGCTGAAGGTTCACTCACTTGGTGGGCGATTGGGGCGTCGCTGATCGCCTCGAACATTTCCGCCGAGCAGTTCATTGGGATGAGCGGTTCCGGGTTCACCATGGGGCTGGCCATTGCGACCTACGAATGGATGGCAGCGGCCACTTTAATCATTGTGGCGGTGTTTTTCATTCCAGTATATCTGAAGAATAAGATCTACACGATGCCGCAGTTTTTGCAGCAGAGATACAACAGCAAGG
Source organism: uncultured Luteolibacter sp. (assembly GCA_964425095.1). Classification (GTDB taxonomy): domain Bacteria; phylum Verrucomicrobiota; class Verrucomicrobiia; order Verrucomicrobiales; family Akkermansiaceae; genus Luteolibacter. Next base: position 7,664 of record CAYRLT010000133.1, on the reverse strand, counting down.
TTGCCATGATCATGGCGGTGTTCTGGTTGCTGCTCTATGTCGGAGTGAATTTGACCTCCATTTTGTATCTCGGTGCCTTGGCGATCAATAGCATCTCTGGCATCAACCTGACATTGTGCATGGTTCTACTCGCGCTGTTTGCGATTTTCATCACTCTGGGAGGAATGAAAGTGATTGGATACACGGATGTGATCCAAGTGTTTTTCCTTGTCTTGGGCGGACTGATTACGACCTATCTTGCGCTTAATCTCGTGGCCGAGAATTTCGGTGGCAGTGGGATGATGCAAGGCTTTGGATTCGTAAAAGACAAGGCTCAGGACCATTTCCACATGATTCTGCAACAGGACAATAAACATTATATGGATTTGCCGGGGCTGACAGTCATTCTTGGCGGGATGTGGATTGTGAATTTGAACTATTGGGGTTGCAATCAATACATCACTCAAAGGGCTCTCGGCGCAGACCTCCAGACCGCGCGTTCTGGTTTATTGTTCGCCGCATTCATCAAGCTCTTGATGCCGGTAATCGTTGTCTTGCCGGGCATTGCCGCTTACGTGCTTTATCAGGAAGGAAACCTCCAGACAGAGATGCTTCAAAACGGAGAACTCAATCCAGATCGTGCCTATCCGGTGCTGCTCAATTTATTGCCTGCGGGGTTGAAGGGTGTGGCATTTGCCGCATTGACCGCTGCGGTGGTAGCTTCTCTCGCCGGTAAGGCAAACAGCATCGCCACGATTTTCACGCTGGATATCTATCTGAAGAAAATCAACCCGCAGGCGGACGAGAAAAAAATGGTGTGGATTGGTCGTGCCTCAGTAGTTGTTGCGCTACTCATTGCCGTGATTATTGCCCCTTTGTTAGGTATCGATAAAAAAGGCGGTTTCCAGTATATCCAAGAGTATTCCGGTTTTATTTCCCCTGGGGTGTTTGCGATGTTCATACTGGGATTCTTCTGGAAGAGTGCCACATCGAGCGCAGCTCTGTTTGCCACAATCGGGGGCTTCATCATGTCCTTGGTCTTCAAGTTCCTACCTGGCTTCGTGGATCTTTCCTTCCTAGCCTCCTCGGGTTTTGCCAAAGCAAATTCAGCCGGAGTTTATGAAATTCCCTTCCTCGACCGAATGGGCTTTGTCTTCGTCTTATCGGTGCTCGGGATGATCATCATCAGCAAGTATGAAGTCAGCCGCGGAGTGAAAACCAATGGACTCGAAATTGACCGCTCGATGTTCAAGGTAACCAATGGCTTTGCCGTCGGATGCCTTATGATTCTTGGAATGCTTGCGGCTCTTTATACGATCTTCTGGTGAAATCGTGATCCCTGTGTTTTGCACACCACCCGCACGTCGCCGACTTGCGGCGCATCATCCTCGATTTCCTCAATGGTGAAGGATCTGTTGTAATCAGCGAGGGCTGCTTGCGCGTGAATCATCATTGAGTTAGAGCTTCATAAATTTCGTCCGCAACAGCTCATAGCCGATTTTGCGTGTGTAGTCGGGCTCTTTCTCGATGAGTTCCTTGGTTTCGAGAATCTCGATGTGAGAAACGCGTGTGCTGAGTTTCTGAATCAAGCCACGCATGATGGCGCGGGCATGGTGAGCACCAAGGCAGAGGTGAGCGCCGAATCCGAAAGCCACATGTGGGTTCGGCTTGCGATCGAGGCGGATTTCGTTGGGTTGATCGAATACCTCGGGATCACGGTTAGCGGACGACCAGCAGAGCGAGACCAGCCCGTCCGGTTGCACCTCGACGCCGAACACATCCGTTTTCACAGGGCAGACCCGTCCAATGTGGGTGAGGGGAATGAACACCCTGAAAAACTCCTCGGAGGCGAGAGTGATCCGATCCGGATTTTCCCGTAGCCACAAGAGCGCCTGCGGATTTTCCGCGAAGTAGGAAATGATGCGAGTGATGGTGTGTATGATCGTGTCCCGGCCTCCGGCGAAAGCGATGTTCGCGTAGCCGAGCTTCTCTTCCACCGTGAGAGGTCGTCCTTCAAACTGCGCTTGATTCAGTGCGGAGAAGAAATCTTCACCCGGATTAATGCTAGGAATTTGCTTTTGGGGTGAAGGCCGTTGAAAGAGCGATTGGCCGGACCGGAGGCGGGGAAAAAGGGGTTGATTCGTGCCCGATCCGGGAAGTTTGAAGTCAGGTGTTGCGCTTCCCCGGGCTTTCCCCTACTTTGCCGCCCGGTTGCCGAATGGTGGCCGGATTTTTTGCACCCCCAATCCTGGACTCAAATGAAAGCCATCGCCTGCCTCATCGCCGCCGCCCTCATCCCAATCGCCGCCATGGCCAAGGAAAAGGAGGTCAAGGCAGCACCCGTGCCGGAGGCGACGCTCGCCGATGTTCGCTTTGGGGAAGTGGTCAACGAAGCAACCTTCGACAAGGACGGGTTGGCCGGCAAAGTGGTGGTGGTCGAGGAGTGGGGCGTTCGCTGCCCGCCCTGCGTCGCCAGTCTGCCCAAGCTCGCCAAGCTCGCGAAATCCAATCTGAACAAGGGACTGGTCGTGGTGGGACTCGAGGCCCAAGGCAGCACCAAGGAGGCCATTCTCCCGCTGTTGAAAACCGCCCGTGTCGCCTATCCGGTGATGACTGGCGGGTCCGCGCCGGGGGGCACCGGCACCATTCCGCACGTCTGCGTGTTCGATACCACCGGCAAGCTGGTCTGGAACGGCAACCCGCATGACGATGGATTCGAGCGTGCGGTCAAAAAGGAACTGCGCAACGTCAAGAAGTGACCCCGAGTGCCGTCGCTGGAGTCGGCTGGGTTTTGGACCTGAAATATCCGCCGCCCGGCAAACGGTTCAATCTGCTTCCTACGCTGCGGCCTCCGGCCTTCGCTCCGAAAGCAGATTGACAAGCAGGTGGCAGCCACTATCAATGAACCCGAATCCTCTCACTTTGGGCGGACCATAAACTGGAAGGGTGCCACCTCCACGCTTCAATCGGTGTGGGAAATTGAATTGACTGAGTTGATTTTAGAAATCGACTTATGGGCTGGTCCATCAACACCATCAGGAAGTATGCATTACGACATCATCGGCGACGTTCACGGTCGCCACGACAAACTCACCCAGCTCATGGCACGCCTCGGCTATCAGCCTGCGGCCGTGGGGTTTATCCCACCGGCTGGTCGCTGTGCGCTCTTTCTCGGCGATTTGATCGACCCGAAACCCGAGCATGTTCTCGCTGGCGGCGTGGCTGCCACGCTGCACGCCGTCAAGGCGATGTGCGACGCTGGACACGCGCTCTGCCTCTTGGGGAACCATGAACTCAACGCGATCCACTTTCACAGCCTAGGCCCCGACGGAGAGCCGCTGCGCAAACACATCCCTAAGAACCAGCGCATGCACCAAGGTACGCTCGACGATTTCCCCGATCACGCCGACCCCTCTAGTGAATGGCGGTCACTCTGGCTGCCTTGGATGAAACAACTGCCCTTCCATCTCGACCTCGGCGGCCTCCGCGCCGTGCACGCCACCTGGCACGACGACTCCATCGCACGGGTCGACGGCCGCAGCCTCGAAGACGAAGCCTTTCTCATCGCCACGTCCGATCCCGAGACCCCCGAAGACGCAGCCATGGAAATCCTCTTGAAGGGACTCGAGGTCGCACTGCCCGGCGATATGCAATTCACCGACGCTTCAAAAGATCCGCGCAAGAACATTCGCGTTCGCTGGTGGCAGCTACGCCCCGACAGTGGTATCGGCTATGACGAGCTCGTTTTCCCCCGCAACCCGACGATCCCCGACCTCCGAGTGCCGCGAGAGGCGTTTGACAAAATTCCGGGCTACCCGGCAGATGCGCCGCCTGTCTTTTTCGGCCACTACCTGAAGCCCGCCGATTCGCCGCTTGTCCCTGAGAGCCACAACGTCGCCTGTCTCGACCACGCCGCAGCCATGAATGGCCCACTCGTCGCCTACCGCTGGCAGGACGAGACAACCCTCAGCCCCGAAAACTACATCGTCTCCCATGAACTCTAAATTTGATGCCGTCTCCGTCGATTCCGACATCAAGATTCTCGCCAGTTTCCAGGCCAAGACGGATGAGTCCGATGTATTCTATCAAAAATGGCTCTGCGACGGCGTTGTTGGCGAGAGCTTCATTATCCCGCGGCTGATGTCGCCACGATGAATGACGATGAACTCGAGGCATTCGCCCGCTCCTCGCCCATGATCCAACCGGAGAGTTCCATAACCATGACGCGCAGCGAGGCCTACGCTTTTGTGAACTTTAACTTCGTCAGCGCGGACGACGAGTGAGGGCTGCTAGGAGTTTGCTTTTGGGGTCGTGGCCGTTGAAAGAGCCATTGGCCGGACCGGATGGCGGGAGAAAGGGGGTTGATCATGTAACTTAAAGAGTCATATCACCAGAGCAAGTAAAGCCCGCGGATCCTCTAAAAAATTCCCAAAGTCGCACCATCGCCAGTGTATCGAGCTGGCAATAGGCACGCAGCTGGACGTCGACCTCATCTTTTCGCTCCGCTGACGCATGGCCAGCGATTGCCTCCATGTAGGCTAGAACCGCCATTACGCCATCTTGAACCCCATCAAGCTGGTCATAGGATAATTCAGGAATGGCTGCGGTTAGCACCTTTTTAATGCTCCAACTTCCTTTCTGCTTTGGATGGTAAAAGCGGCTCCTAGCAATAGGCAGCAGATCCACCACTCGCACAATGATTCGATTTAAAGCAGCAGCTAAATCTGGGAAAGCCGTAGCCAGGTTCCTCATCACCATTTTTTCGAATCCCGCATTATAAACAAACACAGGCCCCTCATCTCCACATTGCGCGAGCAACGATTCGGCAAATCTCCGTGATGGATCATTGCCTGTCAGGTCCAGGAAATCCTTGTGAAGGAGCACGCCATTTTCCTCCAGAATGTGGAGGCTATATTGGAATGGCAGTTGTTGGAACGGTCGAGTTCCTTTCCAGATTGGAACGGCAAACGTCGCCGTTTCAAAATCGAGGAAGTAAGCCGGGAATCCGTAAACCGCGAGGTCACTCTCGGCTCCGAGTGCGTCAAAATAGATTTCACCACTGATCGAATGCTTCTTCACCCGAGCCTGTGCCTTTGACAGGTGCTCATCGGGCACTTCGCGTAAGTCGTTAAATCCTTCGGCCTCCAAATGCTCGCGTTTGCTGCCTAGCAGACGAGGCAAATAATTCAGCGGAAATTCAGGCTGTAACTTACCTGTGCCACAGTATTTGCAGAAGCCGCAGACCACGGGGTCTTTGCAGTGAGAACCCATCTCAACGACTGGCTCCTGCTTGAGAGAGGCAATCTTTTGAGCTTCCTCGACCCAGCCTCTAGCTTCCTCGCTGCGTGACAAGGCCTCCTCTGTCAGATCATTCTCTTTAAGCAGCCCACGATAATCGCCGTCACCTGGGTAAACGAAGGTAGAATCGATGTGGGCCAGTGAAATAGATGAAAGCTGAACGCCCGATGCGGTCGCGACATAGGCTTGTAGGGCAATATCATCGCGATGGTAGTCTTTCACTTTGGAAGAAGACTTCACCTCAACCATCTTCCAAGCGAGTTGATCGCCTTGGCGGACAGGCAGCATCACATCTGCAAACGAAAGAGCCCCGTCAATTTTGACTCCTGCTTCAAAAATAGGCCCCGCTCCTGCCGCTAGCAGCGTTTTGCTGTGAGCAAATGCACAGTCGTAACCCACTTGTTCGATAGAAATGAGATCTCCAATACCCTTTGGATCATAGATTTTTTGTGCAATCTCTCCCACCTGATGGCCAACTTGGAACACTGCCGCAGATGCCGAGTCATCGCGCGATTCGGGGCGATAAATCTCCAACCACAAGCGTTTAGGGCATTGGCGATAGGCGAGGATCTTGGATTTGGATAGGCTGCGCATGGAAATCAGAATCACTGAGATTATTAGCCTGTAACCAATCTAGCCGTTTTTAAGACCTCTTATAATTTCGAAATTGTTTGATGAAGTGAAATTAACTTTGACTGGGTTGCCACGCTGCCAATAACCAAGATTTTTGACGACATCAGAAAAATCTTTTTCAAAGAGTTGTATACCTATTTCTTCATCATGAATAATTTTACCGTTGAAAGATTGTTTTGTGTCATCCCGAATTCCCTTATCGCTCCATTCATCAATTTTGATAACAATTTTTGAGATTCCATTTTCTAGACCTACCGCATAATCCTCAGATGTGCGAAATTTTTTGGCTATTCTCCAATCTCCGCGAATAGCTTCGTATGCTGCGCCATAGTTTTTCAAACCATTTTTAATAGGAAAGAGCCAGACATTACGAATTACAGATGTCGGCTGCACTTTTTCAGCCAGAAGTATGGATCGATTCTCCTCCGTAATGATCGAATGATCATCCATGCCATGACCATTTTGGACATTTGTCAAAAAGATGCCGTTTGGCTTCAGGTGGTTCAATATATCAATCAGAGCAGCTTCAACGTGAATAGCTTCATTCCGTCCGAGATTTCTTCGGACAATAACTAGTTTCGGCTCTTGGTTTCTTTTCCAGATGGCGGCAATCGTGCGATGTTTTTCTTTTTTAAGTTCGGCATGATTCCCATGAACAGCGTTTAGAGCTTTCTTAGTTTCTTCAAGATGATGGTCAGGGCGATTGTTGCCTTTACCTTCCAAACCGCCAGCAAGTCCGACATAAAAAACACTGTCGTCTTTTGGGTCAACAAGCGCATAAACGTAATTACCGAGTAATTCTTCCTTTAATTTTCCATCCCAGAATGTGGTTTTCATAAGTTCGTTTGTGTTATTTGTTTTTTATCAGAAAAAGTCGACTCGTAGTTCCGATATTACTTGCTGAGTTAAATTCGTAGTCATCCTCAAGCACTTCACCTCTAAAATAAAAATTTTGAATGAAAGTCAAATCGCCATCAGGCGTGATGAGGCGACCGCATTTGAAGGTGAATTCTTTTGGGGTTGGAGTGGAAGCAGATTCAAATACGCAACCATAGATGACGCCTTTATTATCTTCTTGGTAGACGAGCACATTGGGAGTTTCGGCATTTGGCAATGCTGAGTAGGTGAGCAAATCAAGGTGATTTTTGTTTATATCTCCGCTTGTCTCGCTGATCGTGAATTTGAGGATTTCGTTGCCGTCTTCGTCTTCGAGATAGATATTAAGATCATCTGAAAGTGCGGCTTCAAAATTCCAGAGGTTGGTATCGTAATGATCATAGTCATCTATGACTGATTCCATTGATTCCAATAAATCATTCAGCATAATATTGTTAGATTTTGCGTATTCTTGCACTATATTCGCTTGTTTTGCGTTGAGTGAATGCGCTGTGGTTTTTACGCTCCAACCAGCGAGTTCGATCGTATATTTTTTGCTCATATAATTAGAATTTAATTGGAACTGAAGTGCCGAATATATCGGCGACATGGGTGGTTAGGAGGTATGGCGTCGACGTGGGAGCTAAGGGCAGGGAAATGGAGGGTGCATCGGCCTCGATCTACGCGTTGGTTAGAATCACGAAACCGAGGAACTTAGCGAGGGTGCGCACTTGGGCGCAGCTATGTGTAGGTTGGGTGACGAAATGTACGAATTTTTTGGGACAATCGAGAATCTAGTGGGTAATACCGTTTTTGGCGATCGAATTGATGATCTCGTTTAGGAAAGTTGCCCGCAAGGTTCCGCTGCGAGAATGGGC
>CAYRLT010000132.1:0-3562 GCA_964425095.1 uncultured Luteolibacter sp. | reverse complement strand
AGTGTCGATCTGGCTTAAGTCGAGCTGGGAGGCGTCCGCCACCTGCCCCGCTTGAATGTGGAGAGTGCGCTCTCCGTCACGCGCGGTGCCACCTGTTTCGGACCGTTTGAAAAAAACATACAGCGGCTTCCCCGTGCCCATCTCCAAAGAGTATCCGCCGGGAGCAGGTGGTTGAAATCGGGCCACACCCCCGTCGATTGCAATGTCCACGCACCGCGAAATCGGGTGCAGGACAGCACGGTCTATCGATCTCCCGTCGGCGCGGCGGACTTCCACCACCGGTGGCTGGTCGGGCGCGTTTAGGGCTATAATAGCGAAGTCGGCAACATCCGTGTGAAGGACTTCCACAGGATCGCCGCCGATCCAGAGTGTATGGACGGTTGATCGCGGCAAGATGGCTGGATAAAACGGAGTCATCCCGAAACTTGTCCCAGATTCTGCTGTGCTGCACTCCAGTTTAACGGATTTAACCGTTTGGCGGCAATTGCAGGTTTACTCAAATTCTGCTCAGGGGGTATCGATGGATTCATGCCAGTAGACCAACATCTCCGCCGCGTCGAAGCCATCCTGGCGGAACATGAGAATTTGATCTCAAGACCGAATTCTCAAATGCCTGCGGGAAATGGGATTTTCCACCGCTACTCACACCCGATTCTCGCCAAAGACCATGTGCCGCCACACTGGCGGTTCGATTTCGACTCGGGCAGGAATCCCCGACTTCTGGAACGCTTGGGGGTGAATGCGGTTTTGAACGCGGGGGCGATCTACCTGGACGGGCGCTTCTACCTCATTCCGCGCATCGAGGGGGCCGACCGGAAAAGCTTTTTCGGACTCGCGGAAAGCTCCTCTCCCACCGAGGGATTTCGGTTCCGTGATCTTCCCTTGGACATTCCCGAGACTGACGATCCGGCGACGAACATCTACGACATGAGGCTGACCGCGCACGAGGACGGTTGGATTTACGGAGTCTTCTGTGTGGAAAGGCGTGATCCCGCCGCGCCTGCTGGCGACCACTCGTCTGCAATCGCGCAGTGTGGCATAGCCCGCACGAAAAACTTGACCGAGTGGGAGCGGCTTCCGGATTTCCAAAGCCCATCACTCCAGCAACGCAATGTCGTCCTGCATCCCGAATTCGTTGACGGCCGCTACGCGTGGTATACACGGCCCCAAGATGGATTCATCGACGCAGGGAGCGGTGGCGGGATTGGGTGGGCACTATCGGACGGAGTGAATCCGGCCGTGTGCGGTCCCGAAACAATCATCGACGGTCGGGCCTACCACACCATCAAAGAACTTAAGAATGGTGCTGGCGCGCCGCCGATCAAGACGCCGCAGGGCTGGATTCACATCGCCCATGGGGTGAGGGGATGTGCAGCCGGTTTGCGCTATGTCCTCTATGTCTTCGTCACCGATCTCGAAAATCCCTCCCGCGTCATTGCGGAACCGGGTGGCTACTTCATCGCCCCCGAGGGGGAGGAGCGGGTCGGAGATGTATCGAATGTGGTTTTCTCGAACGGCATTGCCGTGCGAGGCGAAGAGGTATTCGTCTATTACGCATCCAGCGACACCCGCCTTCATGTCGCCCGCACGGACATCAGCGCCCTTCTCGACCATGCCTTCAACGCGCCAGCGGATGGATTGATTTCCAGTCGTTGCGCCTCACAACGCCGCGACCTTGCACAGCGTAATCTCGAGTGGATGCAGAGGAATCTTCCTGCTCGTGGTGAAATCCCTGCCTCGCTTTGATCGAAATACCCGCACCTTGAGGCTTGGATTTTTTAATTCTGGAAAATGAAACATACGACTCCTGAAATGATACACACACCTACAGACTTCCCCGCTGGGTTCCAGTGGGGCTTTGCCGCCGCAGCTCCTCAAATCGAAGGAGCCGGGAACCTCGATGGAAAAGGCGAGTCCATATGGGATCGCTTTGCCAAGCAACCGGGTGCCATTCACAACGGCGACACCCTCGACACGGCCTGCGACCACTACCATCTTTTCGACACCGACTTCTCTATCATGGCCTCGCTCGGGGTGCGAAACTACCGCCTCTCGATCGCATGGCCGCGCATTTTGCCAGACGGCGATGGCGAAGTGAACGAAAGGGGTATCGATTTTTACCACCGCCTCTTCGACTCCATGGAGCGCCATGGAATCACCCCGTGGGTCACAATGTTCCATTGGGATCTTCCCCAAGCCCTCGAGGATCGCTTTGGTGGGTGGAGAGACCGGCGTATTGTCGACGCTTTCGCGCGCTACGCAGAGGTGATCGTGAAAGCCTATGGGAAGCGTGTTAAAAATTGGTTCACGCTCAACGAAATCATGTGCTTCACGCGCTTGAGTTACGGCACAGGGGCGAAGGCACCCGGACTTAAACTCTCCGAGAAAGAAGTTAATCAAACCTACCACCACGCCCTTCTGTGCCATGGGGTGGGAGTGCGAACTGTTCGAGAGCACGGGTCCCCAGATTGCTTGGTCGGATTGGCTGACAACCCCACCGTGTCGATTCCTGCGATTGAGATTCCCGAGCACATTTCTGCAGCAAAGAGTCTTTTCCACAGCGACAACTCGAGGGTCTTGGATGCGATATACCGTGGAGGCTACAGCGAGGACTATCTTCGTGCCTGCGGCGAGGATCGTCCGGAGGTTCTCCCGGGTGATTTCGACATCATCTCTCTTCCGACTGATTTTCTGGGATTGAATGTCTACACGGCGAACATCGTGCGCGCCGGTGCGGATGGAACTCCAGAAGTCCTGCCCCTCCCGCCGAACTACCCAGTTGCCGACGCGTCTTGGTTGAAAATCACTCCTCAAGCCATCCACTGGGCAACACGCCTCGCTCATGATTGCTTCGGCGTGAAACAGATTTTCATCACCGAAAACGGATGTGGATACCGTGACACACCAGACATCCACGGTGAAATCCACGATCTGCACCGTAGGGAGTTGTTGCGGGCTTACCTGCGCGAGTTGAAGCGTGCGATCGACCTGGGCGTTCCGGTGGGTGGTTACTTCCTGTGGTCGTATCTCGACAACTTCGAATGGGAAGACGGATACGACATGAGATTCGGAGCCGTGTATTGCGATTTCGAGACCCAAAAGCGCACGCCAAAACTGAGCGCAAAATGGTATTCCGAGGTCGTCCGGTCGAATCGTATTGTTTGACTGCTCGCCCGCTTGATGGGTTTCAACGCTTTTAAATCTTCTGGGATTTGAACCATCTCCCTGTTGATATAGAGTCCTCCCATGGAACCCCCAAGCTCTGCAAGGCTCTGGAAAAATCGCACTTTTTCTCTGGTCGCGGTTTTTAGCCGCCGTATGCCTCCGGTTCCGTTCTGCGCTCCAAGAGCTTGCGTCCCGATACTCCGCCCACAGGCCAAGGCATTTACACTTGTTGAAGTGGCCTTGGCGCTTGGAATCTTTGCATTTGCAATCATTCCGGTGATCGGTCTGATGGGAACAGGATTGAATGTCAGCAAGGAGTCGATAGATGCCTCGACGACCGCCAATATTTACCGACTGGCTGAGGCCATGCTCTCCACCAATGCGGCGGTCACCTCGA
>CAYRLT010000131.1:0-3988 GCA_964425095.1 uncultured Luteolibacter sp. | reverse complement strand
CGTTTGGATATGTGATGCATCCAACGCTTGACGACCCGACGGCATAGGCCGAAGTTGTGCTGCCCCTTGCAAAGGTAGCGTGTTTCGAATCGCAAGAGTCGGAATGCTGCTTGGAATGCCAGCTTTGATCCTATTGGATCTCGGCTGGCATTCGTCATTTCGTCCACATCCTCAAAAGAATCAACAAAAATCTGAATAAATTTAGTTTTCCTTTTTATCCTTTCAAAGCTATCACATGAATCATCAGTCCATAACTCTATAGAATTTTTTGCTTTCTTGGCTGATTTGGTGAGCTGAGCGGATTGAAACATGTGCTAGCAATTGAAAGGGTTAGCCAATGCCGCACCCCATCCGGGGTGCGGCTTCATTTCTCTCATCCACATATGAGGCGTTCAGGTGGAATAGTCGGCTCATCGTCAGTCACGAGCCCGAACACGTCATCATAGCTGGCGGGATATAGATCTGTATCGAGCATCTTGGCGGTGCTGCCGGGGAAAAGTGGCTCGAGTGCGCTTTCCAGAGCAGCAAGACCCTTCGGCCAGACAGCCACAGAGTATGGCTGTAGCGCTCTAAATGCGACCCGGGCGGCCACATCCTCGCCAGTCTGGCTGCGGGCGATGTATTGAACCGCATGCAGCCGGGATCTGGCTTCCTCGTCGTAAAGGACCACGATAGGAACCTGCTGGCTGTCTTCAATGAGACGGAATTCCCGACCCAAAGTCTCAAAGTTTAAATCCTTCACATGGCGGACAAGATCCTTCACATCCGGCTTGCATGAAAGGTAGAGCCTCTTGAAGTAGCTCTCGAAAATGCCTGGATCACGAATATCGAGCTGCCCGTTGAATTCAGTTAACATATTAGCGGTGATCTCGGCACATCGCCTGAGATGACCATCGGGTGGCGCGGTTTCGGCATGAAAGACCACGACCCGTCCTTTCTCTCCCATTTTTCCCTCGCGATTGCAGCGACCTGCCGCCTGCGCAATAGAATCAAGTCCTCCCATTGCTCGGTAGATCACCGGCAAATCGAGATCGACGCCAGCTTCAACCAACTGCGTGCTCACGATCCGACATGGCACACCTGATCGCCGGTAGAGCGCAACTGCCCTGCGGATTTCCTCCAGCACCTTGCGCCGGTGCACAGGACACATATTGGTGGAAAGATGGAACACTCGCTCGTCCTGACGCAACTTACGCAGCTTCCGCGCAAGCCATTGAGCATCTTTCTTACGATGCACGATAGCCATCACACACGGTTCGTCAGCCAGCTTCATCGCAAGATCTTCATACGAGAGAGGATGCATTGTTTCAGGCCATTTGACCGTGACACGATCAAAGCCTTCAGACCGTGATAAACCTGCGTCCGGCGGGATGATTGGACGTAGTCGCTCATCAGCAATGCCGTAGGCGGGCTTGCCGCGCACTTGCCGCCAAGCGGGTTGTGTGGCGGTGCTGATGACCACCGTGCAGCCATAGTGGTCCACCAATTCCCGCAGCATTGGCACGATCAACGCCATGAAACCAACTGGGACGCATTGAGCTTCGTCGAGAACGATGACGCTGCCCGTTATATTGTGGAGCTTTCTAGCGCGGCGGCGCTTGTGTGTGAATAGCGATTCAAAAAGCTGCACGTTGGTTGTGACTATTACCGGAGCATCCCAGTTCTCACACGCGAGACGACGGCGGATCGTCGCCTCGTCCGCTTCTTCCCTGTCGTCGAAGTCATCCAGATTCGAGTGATGCTCGACCAGATTGTGACCGCCAAGCGCCTTCTCGTAAACACCGGCGTTCTGTTCGATGATGCTGGTGTATGGCACTGCCACGATCACCCGTCTCATACCCTTTTCTCGATGTTTCACCGAATGACGCAACGCGAAGGACATTGCCGCCAGAGTCTTTCCGCCTCCGGTTGGAACATTCAAAGTGAAGAAGCCGGGATCGCAAATTGCCGCATCGCGGCACCAGTTCAGAATACTCGCACGCTGCCGATTTACCTCGGTGACATCAGCCTTTGCCATTAGATCTGAGATGTGTCCTTCGAGTCGTTTCTGGAGGATTTCGATAGAGTCATAAACAGGTTGCGCACGGAACCTTGTCTTCAGATCAGCAGCCGAACAGAAGCTCTCCGTGGCGATCGAATCGGCATCCACAAGTGCCGAGAAAATCATGCGAATAAAGCAACTCCATCGTGACGATGCATCATCACCGCCACTCATGATCCATTCTGGCAACTTGGGAACAGAAGACAACGTCATCAGATTTTTGATTTCCACGGCGTTGTTCTCGCTCGCTAAAGCCTGGCATTGAGCCAACATTGCAATAGCCCTCGTAACTCGGTCATCAAGTGGTGTGTTCGAGTCATGGATGGACTCCTTGCTTTTACGATTCGCCAGTCCTGCATGGTGTCCAGCGATAACAAACGCTAGCGTTTCCCAGCCAACGGGAATCATTGCCTTTGCCAATGCAGCACCGGCTCCGGTGTGTTCGATCTGGAGGTGCTCGCCAGCCAACTTTCGTTGGAACTCTGGCGAATACTTGCCCAAGTCATGCCACAATCCGGCAAGCCGACCCCACTCTTGTGCTCCAAAGACTCCAGAGAAGTTTGCAGCAAGCTCCGAAACTTCCCGAAGATGAATTTCCAGCGGTTCCCAATATTTCGCGGCATCCTTGGGATCAGGATGTTCGGGATGAGTGTGCGCGTAGGGAGGATTTGCCATTTAGGATTTGAGATTTGAGATGGGAGATTTGAGATTGGAGACGATCAGGATTTTTTGCGGGTGATGTGTTTTTTGGATTTGGTGAGGGCTTGGAAATTTTCGGGAGTTGGGATTTTGTGGCCGCTCTGGGTTTCGAGCGCTTTGCGGGCGTTGCCGGCGATGGTGCCGCCGGCATTGGCGGCGTTTTGGTTTTCCGGAAAACCTTGGGCGTGTTGGCTGCTTTAATGGGTCGTTTTTTGCCATCCGCGCCCGCCATTTCTACTGGGGGACAATTTGTCCCCCAGTAGAAATCCAGCTCAGGATCGCGCTTTCTGAGCTTTTTGATGTAATCCTTCACGTTGGCCGAATCGGTCAGCGCGAGGACGACATCGTCGATGGAGAAATACCATTTTTGCTCGCTGGCATTCCAGGCGCGGCGGACTTGTTTTTCTTGGAAGAGTGAGATTGCGGACATGGTGGCGGATTTCTGGAGGCGATGGTGAAGATCGATCTGCCGGTTTTTAAGAGCTGATAGAATTCAGGCGGTTAGGAGGGGCGGGGTCAATCAGTAAAAGCTGAATTTGGAGATGGGAGATGCTGCGCGGTCTAAAGGTCTGAAAGTCGAAGGTCGAAGGTCGAAGGTCGAAGGTCGAAGGTCGAAGGTCGAAGGTCGAAGGTCGAAGGTCGGAAGTCGGAAGAAGAAGAGGAGCAAGAGGAGCAAGAGGAGCAAGAGGAAGAGCGCAGCGCTTTTCTTTCTTCACTTCGAAGTTCGATGTTAAAAGTTCGATGTTCAATGTTCGAAGAGTTGGTTTGGATTTCTTTAATATTTCGGTTTGCGTGGGATGGTGGTTTGTGTAGTTTTCTGCGGCTGTGTCGTTTTTGTTTACGGATTCACCATGTGTTGATAAAAACGACATGTAAAGAAAAACGATGATTCTAAAAACACGATTTATTTTCAATCATGGGTAATACGAACAAACGGGAGCAATGGGCGGGGCGGGAGCGTTTGCTGTTTATTGAGCGGGTGGCGTGGTGGCGCGGGGTGGTGAATCGTGCGGATTTGCGGGAGGTGTATGGGATTTCCGCAGCCCAGGCGTCGGCGGATTTGCAATCGTATCAGGAGCTGAATGCGGGGGCGCTGGCGTATAATTTGAAGACCAAGCGGTATGAGGCGCAGGCGCGGATGGAGTGTGTACTGCACGATCCGCGACTGGAGGAGGCGGTGGGGATGTTTCTCGGGGCTGGGGCGGGATTGTGGCGCGCGGCGGGTGGCGGGGCCGAGAAGGTGGCGCT
>CAYRLT010000130.1:0-5629 GCA_964425095.1 uncultured Luteolibacter sp. | reverse complement strand
CGGCGAGACTTCTAACTATCTTGTCTGATTTCGGGCAGTTCACCGGCCAGGTCTTGCTATAGGCACCCATCACCGGAATGCTCACCAAGACATCACCTTCACCTTTAATTTTCAGGATGATCTTTCCTTCCTTGGCCTCGGCCTCGGTGACGATGTCGCCAAGGATGATGCGCGGGTCCACCGCTTTGAGCTCCTTGCCGTTGATGCTTTCGATGATCTGTCCCTTCTTGAGTTTGCCGGAAGCCTCCGCCGGGGAGCCTTTCTCCACATTGCTGATCTCCATGGTCATCCCCGGACGTACCAGGGTGATGCCGATGCCCACTGGACCGAGATTCCGCACCAGCCATGGCTTCTTGTCGGTGACATTCGGGAAAGGATTGAAGATCGGCGTGGTCGCGCTGGTGTAGTATGGGAGTTCACTGCTTGGGGCCGCCTGTTTTTGCGCCCATGCGCTTGATGCGAACGCCAATGTGAATGCAACAACGCTTGCGCCGGCGATTCCTGACAGGTGTGGTTTGCCTATGCTCATTTCTTTGCTTCTTGTTTGATTGAAAGTTGCTTGCCGCAAGGCTCGCTTGCGAGCCCGGACCAATGGATTTTTTCTGATGAATCTCAGTCGCTTCAGGAATCATCAGACATCAAGGTCCGGGATGTTTGGCATTCACTTTTTCGACCAGTCGCGACCGTAGCAAGAGCGCCCGGCAAGGGAAGGAAAAAGGCCCGTGGGTTAGTGAATGAGAAACGGAAGGCTCATATCCCACCACCGTTGGAATTCCGCGCCCAAGTGGTCCACGAGGTGCCGATGTTCGGCACTGGTCACTTGGTTTTTTCCGGAGCTAGCGCCTTGAGCATTTGCCCGGCCATGCGTTCGCCGAGAGTCATTTGACCGGCTGTATTGAAATGCGTGTTGTCCTTCAGCGTGGGCAGATCATCGGTCTGCACCAAATACGTGTGGGCATCTTTCGCAACCACGGCATCCTGGGCTTTTTGCACGATAGGGGCGTGATCGAAACTCCATGGCGTCTCCTTGAGCAGGCTCGACGAAATACGACCCATCACCACGGGGAGCTTCGGCTTGCCGGTTTTTTCACGGACATCCGCCAACAGGACAATCAGGTTCTTCTCGTAGGCCTCGGCTCTCTCGATGGTATCGGCATCACCCTCGCCCTGCATCCACAACATCCCGGCGGTCTCGACTGCATGGCCGGATTTTTTGAGATCGGCCAACGCGTTTTGATAATTGGCGATGAACCGCGCATACATCTTTTTCTTCTCCGGCAACCAACCAAGAGCGAGCGAAGTGCCGCCCGCCGAGGTCTTGACTAGGCGAATCTCATGATCGGGAAACGCGGCGGAGATGCGGTGGGAAAACACCAACTCGGGACCGAACTGCAATTTGCGGGCGATGGCGGTGGTGTCCTCGCCGATTTTTTCCCATTCCAGATCCCGGTTGTCCCAGATCTTCACGCTGGCAGGCATCTCCCGCATGTTTTCCGACAATTCGTTCCAACGCCCGCAGCCGTCCATGTTCGACTGGCCGCCGAGCAGGAAGAGCTTCACGGGTTTTTCCGCGGCGAACGCGGAAACACTGGCGAACAGGGCAAGGAAGATCGGAATGCGGATCATGATTCTGGATAATATGAATTGATTTATCTGTGTGGCAGCTACCCTTAACTTGAGCCGGGCCGCCACCAATCAGCCGAGTTCGATCGGGTGGCGCAGAGGGATTTTCACTTCGAATTCAGGCATGAATTTCTGGGTGTCATGCTCGCGGCGGCGGGCGATAATCTGCTTGGCCCCGGGTTGGAATTCTAGCAGGCACGACTGACTGCTGCCTGTTTTGTAAGCGTGACTCATGGAGGCCACATTGATATAGGCCGTCTCCCCCACCCTCGCGATGTGCTTCGCTGTGTAGGGCGCGTGGTGCTCGTGCCCGCTCATCCAGAGCGCGATGTCGGATTTGGCGATGTTCGCCGCAATCCGATCTGCTGGTTGGATATGACGGTCCGGCTTATCGGTTTTGACGGTGGTGTCCTTCACCCCTTGATGCGAGCAGACGATGATATTCTTGCCTTTGTGCTTCGCAAGTTCGCTATCCAGCCAATCGCAACTCGCCGGCGTGAGCTCTCCAGGTACACCCGCTTTTTCATCGGAAAGAAAAATCCAGGCAAGATTGCCATCGGACACCGAATACGGATCGGTGCTGCGGATCAAATGCTTATAGGAATCCGCCTTGCCATCGTGATACTCGTGATTGCCCGCTACTTCATACCAAGTTTTGATCCCACTGGCATCACGGGCCGTGATGTAGTTCTTAAGTTGTTCCTCGTTGCCACCATGAGTGATGTCGCCAAGCGTCATGGCGTAGGCAATGTCCGCGTGGTCCGACTGCATATCCTTGCATGCCAGTGCAAACCACTCCGCGCCATCCTTGCCACCTTCGACGTATCCGGAATGCAGGTCGGACAGGACCCACACTTTGCGGATCTTGGAACCAACCGCGGCAGCGGACGGTTGGGTGCCCAGCGCGCCAATCGCAGCGGCACCGGCAGTCATCTTGATGAATTCGCGTCTGTTTTTCATAACTGGGAAGATGGATCGTGTTGCCTGCCACTGATCGGACAAACGGAATGATTTGGCAAAAACAAAATCGCGACTTAAGTCGTTCAGTATGGAAACGGGAGGCCAACGGCCCGTTATGATGAAAACAGCCTCATTCCAGGCGGCTGACGACAAAGCTACAGTCCTCGCTCCGCATGGCAGATGACAAAGGCCCCAGACTTTTTTTAGTTAGATATTCCAGAATGCTTGACCAAGAGACTGCGACAGGCGAGTGGCCTTTTGCCGCCAGTAGCTTGGGAACGTAACCAATGACAAATAGCACTCCGCATCGGGGAACATTAGAAAGCCGTTCGCAGCAGCGGTTCTCAGCGTAAACGCTCCCGTCGTAAATGAATTCCACCTCGGTCACCGATGCCGAGGTCGAAAACCAACCATCTTCTTCCTCCAAGGAGATCGGCTGGTCGATCGGTTGCTGCCAGTCGATGACGCCCGAGGCACAGAAGTAGCCGCCGGGTCGCTGCAGTCGTGGTAATTCATCAAGAAGTTGTCGGAATGCCGGATGCACGGGAAGACCCGCGCGTGAACGCATGGCCATGATTTCGATGAAGCGACCTGAGATGTCGCCCGAGTAGTTTTCGAAGGGGCGATTCAGCACGTGGCCCCATTCGGCATCATCAGAAGCGGACGCCTACTCACTGGTTAGATCGACCCGCACCCAAAGCGGCTCTCCGAATTTCCAAGCCTCGCGGGCAATGGGAGAAAATACGTGATAGGGGTTGCGGGAACCCTCAATTTCGACTTCGATTCTAATGTCAACCGATGAAAACAATCCAAATTCTGAAAATCCAAATACCATTGGCATTGATCGCCATGTCGAGTGTCAGCGCCGAAGGTGGGGACGCATTGATGGAAATCATGCCGAAGGTGTTCGAGCGGGCGGCGATACAGTATGAAGGCATGCTGGAGAAGGTGGAAAAGGACCCGAAACTGCCTCGGACCATCCGCGCGGATGGGACCGTGATGACGGTAAAACCGGAAGATTGGACGAGTGGATTTTTTCCCGGCAATCTTTGGTTCCTGCATGAATACGACAAGTCTCTCAAGTGGAAGGAAAAGGCGATGGCCTACACCCGCAGGCTGGAAGTCATTCGCCATTTCAAGGGTAACCATGACGGAGGCTTTATGCTGGGATGCAGCCATGGAAACGCGCTTCGGTTAGACCCATCCGATGAATACCGAGATGTCCTGCGTGATGCCGCGGCGGCGCTCGGCACGAGGTTCATTCCGGAATTGGGCTTGATTCGCTCATGGGATCACAAGCCCTACACATGCCCGGTGATCATCGACAACATGATGAACCTCGAGTTGCTGACCTGGGCGGCGCGGAATGGCGGAGATCCAAAGCTCCGCGAGGTCGCCATCAGCCATGCGGATAAGACGTTGCTGCAGCATTTCCGCCCGGACGGCAGCGCGTATCATGTGGTGGATTACGATCCAAAAACCGGCTGGGTTCGTGGGATTTACGGCTGCCAGGGCGCGGACGTCCGCACCCCATGGGCGCGCGGTCAGTCATGGGCCTTGTATGGATTCACGATGATGTTCCGCGAAACGGGGAAACCTGAATATCTCATGCAAGCAGAGAAAGTCGCCCGACTGCTGATGAATCACCCGAACATGCCCGAGGATCGAGTGCCCAACTGGGATTATGGATTCAAACCGAGCGCTGAGGTGCCGCGCGACGCTTCCGCTGCGGCGGTGATGGCCTCGGCACTGCTGGAGTTGTCACAGCTCTCGAAAGATGGGGCGTCCTACAAAGATTACGCGGTCAAACAACTGCTTTCGTTATCGTCCGTTCCCTATCTGGCCGAGGCGGGAAGCAACGGCGGGTTCCTACTCACCCGCTCCACTGGCCACCTGCCCGTCAGCAGCGAAATCAACGTGCCGCTGGTTTATGCGGATTACTATTTCCTTGAGGCACTGCTCCGATACCTAGCCATCTTAAAAGGAGAAACACGACTCTCTTTCGGCGAAATTCCCTAAACCATGCCAGTGTCGCGAACGTTCGGAACGTCAGGTCCGGATCGACGCTTGTTAAGAATTTGCTTTTAGTGGGTGGCCGCAGCCCCGCTCAGCGTGATCCGACAAGGTGATAAAATAAATGACGCTCCACCGTATCCACTACAGCTCCATACCATCCACATGAAACCTTTCTCTCTCCGTTCAAACATCACCGTTGGATGGACGATTTTACTGACAATCTCGGCCACCATGCAATCGATGGCCGACAATCCGAATGCGGCCACCAGCGTGGTGACCTATGAAAAGTTCGGCGCGATGGGCAACGGTGTAAACGATGACCTCGCCGCCATCTGCAAGGCCCATGAATATGCGAATCAAAACGGCCTCCCTGTCCGGTCAAAACCGGACGCTAGCTATCATCTTGGCCGCCAGGCGCTCACCGCTGTCATCGCCACCGATACTGACTGGGCAACTTCAAAATTCATCATCGACGACAGCAAGGGCGTCGATAATCCGAAAAAATCGCTGTTCGTGGTGCGCTCTCTCTTGGAGCCCGTGCCGCTCAAGATTGATCAACTCACCAAGGGGCAAACGAGTTTAACGGTCATCCCTTCCGTCGATTGCTTGGTCTACGTCGAAAACAAAAAACGCAAACTCTTCATTCGCAAAGGTGGCAATCAAAACTCAGGCAGCAATCAACAGGAGGTTTTCATTCTCCGCCGCAACGGCTCGATCGAAGGCGCCATTGAGTGGGACTATGACGTCGTCACTAGCGTCCTCGCCCAGCCGATCGACCCGAAACCATTGGTGCTGCGCGGAGGAGTTTTCACCAGCATCGCCGTCAAGACCCGGCAGCTGAACAAAGAAGGCAAGGAAGACTTCGGCTACTGGTCACGCAACATCAAGATCACCCGCTCCAACACGATCGTCGATGGAGTCACTCACCGCATCACCGGCGAGCAGAACTTCGGCTATCCTTATGGAGGCTTTCTCAGCATGCAGCAATGCGCCAACCTCATCGTGCGCAATTGCGTGATCGATGGACGAA
>CAYRLT010000129.1:0-4284 GCA_964425095.1 uncultured Luteolibacter sp. | reverse complement strand
CAATGCGCCAAAATACCCGCGCTGAGGTGGTCAGTAGCGGCTTCTCCCCGTGACAATTGCTTTGCGTATCTGGCCATGCGGGAAGCTTCCCTCCCTGCGGCCAACTGGTAAATCAAAAAATCTCTTAAGTGGCCAGTATTGTGCGGACCGCCGGGCGCGGATCAAGCGACAGGGCCTCGCGGATGAGCGATTGAGCACGATCCGGCAATTGCGAAAAATCCGCCTGCGCGGAATCTGCGACTTCAACGACGAGTCGCGGTATCTCATCGTTGGCGAAGCCGGTCGTCGCATCAGGAAAGGACTCAGCGTATGGCAGGTAGGGTTTGATGTCGAAAATCGGCGTGCCGTCGACCAGATCCAGTCCGCCCAACAAAAGCTTGGGAGCATCCTTGGCGTCAAGATCGACTCCTTCCAGACTTACCAGTGACAAGCCGAGTCCGTTAGGGCGAAAGGTCGAGCGGCTGGCGAAAACACCGACGCGTTGATTCCCACCGAGGCGAGGCGGACGGACGGTGGGTTTCCAGCCCTGGTCGATGGTTTTGTGAAAACCGAAAATCAACCAGAGATGGGAGAATCCCTCGATGCCGCGGATGGCTTCCGGGCTCCGATAAGCATCATGAAAAACCAACTCGCCCCAAGCACTCGGACAGAGTCCTGGTTGGCGCGGAATACCGAATTTCCCACCGAAACAGGAGCGAACTACGGCGATCGGCTCCAGAGTCATCGGTAAGAAAAATCAGAAAGGGGCGGCGCGGACACCGCCCGAAGTTGAGGTTTCTCAGCGAGTTTTAAAATGGACGCTCGAACGAAGCACGCCACCTTCCCGGCGGGCGTGAACGGTGAGTTTGTCCAAATCTTCCAGCGTGGTGATCAAATCAGCCGCCGACTTCAAATCCTCGCTGGAGACGCCGAGAGCCTCGGCGTTTTTCTCCAACACCTGATGCATTTCCTGTGAGAACTTCTGGAACGCCTTAAAGTTCATCGTGAACTGAAGTCCGGTGCGGGTTTCTCCTCCTGCTGCAGCTTGGGAGAGGAGATCGAGCGCTTGGTTTTTGGAGGTCGATGCCGCGAACCATTGGTCGCCCACGGTTACGGATGGCATGAAGTCATCGTTGAAAACCGGCACGGGAAAGAACCAAGTGGTGAAGCCGTTCTTTTCTGAACTGATCGGTTTTTGCATAGGGATTTCCTTGCCGCTCATCTCCTTGATCTTGGCAAGGACGCCGGTAAGGCTGGTGTTAAGATTCTTCCATGAGTCGGCGAGTTTCGCGCGATCCGTGACGGGGGCGACCACTGAAATCCGTGGGAATTTTCCTGAATCGACGACGGCTTGCGGAATACCGGGAATCGTAGGCACCGAGCCCTTGAGATCCATGACCCAAGCGCGCTCATTGCCGAGAGCACCGCCGAAATCGTTGCTGATCGAATCCCAAATAGCCACGGCGTCGGGGCGGAATTGGGTATCGAAGATTTTGGCCATTTCCTTAAATTGCACCATCTTCTCACCCTCCATCGGCAGTTCGGAGACTTTCATCGCCGCCGCATAAGAGGTCTCCATGATTGCCTCGATGTAGGCGCGGGCTTTTTCGTCATAAGCGGCCTCGGTGGTCATGTTCGCGAACATCACCACGTCTTGCGAGTCCCCCAGTGAAGCCAGTTTGTTGGGCGATTTCCAATCAACCATGCCATTGTCGGTTCCGCCGTAGGATTCGATTTTTAGACCATTTTCGAAAAACGCGGCCACGCCGAGAGCTTCGGTGCCAGCCAGTTTGCGGAGTGCCGTCTCGCGCTCCGCAACCATACGAAGCAGGGTTTCAAGGTCACGAGTGGTGCCGAGCCCTTCCGAAGCGGCAAGTCCGTCACGCATACCACCCGCCAAATCAGCGAGGCCACCAGTGGACAATCTCATCAAATTCAGAGCGTCCTTTTGGCCGTAAATCACTGCAGCGAGTTGTTTGGATGCATAGGAATCACAGAAAGCCATGCCCTCGGAAGCAACCAGCGATTGGCTGATATCCGGGGCGAACTTCAGGTCATCGACGGACGAACCGATGAAAAGGACGACATAATCGCCGATGGTTCCACTGAGGATGACGGGATCTTTCTTTGCGACTGCGGCCAGCAGTTTGTCAACGTTGGCGGAATCCAACATTTCCTCCATGCCCGCACGATCTTCAGCCATTAAGGCAGAGATTTTGGCTCCTGAAATTTTGTGTCCGGTGAATTTTTTGCCACTTTTTTCGACTTCGACCGGTTCGACCATTTCACCAAGCATCGCGAGGTTTTCGACGATAGCGGCGATTTGTTGGGCGGCGGCATCGAGCCCGGATGCAGGAGCTCGGAATGCCAGATAGAGCGGCGGCATGTTCATTTTTTCGAACATGGCCAATCCGGACTCCGGATCGTTGAGCAATTCTTTGAACATTTCCTGGTTGTAGGGATCGCCGAGTTCAGACGCCATCGAGGAGATGTTATTGGACTTGGCCGCTTCCACGAAGGTCTTCGCCAGCGATCGCATTTGGAAATAACCCATCCGGCGGTAGAGAGTAAGGAGATTGGCGGATTGTTGCCCGACCGATTTGCCGAGGGCGATGGTGAATTCCGTACCAAAAAGCGCTGCCGGGCCCATCGGATTGGCATCATCTGGAATGCCCGAAGGTTCTGCTACAACATCTTGCTCGCCCTCAGGGAGCGCAAAATCCTCTTCCACTTCCTCGCCGCCAGGGGCCATATCTCTTCCCTGGCCCATCATCCCAACGCCCATTTGGGATTGCATGAGTTTCCACAGCTTACTGGACTGAACGATTTCCGCTGATTTCGAGCCATTGTGAAAAGCCATGACGACCTCTGTATCTTGCGGAAGGTATTTCACAAATCCGAGCTTTGCAGCGCGTTCCTCTGGGCTGAGCGCAAGGATTTTGATAGGTTGGGTTGGCGGAGCGGGCGCAACGGGCGTTTCCACTGTCACTGCTGGCTGCTGGGCGGCCTCAGGGGCCTTGGACTCCTCTTTTTTCTTACACGCCCCGAGGCATAATGCCATTGTCGGGACCATCAGCCAAATCGCACGGTTTTTCATAGGGCGTGGAAATTAATCCAACGAGGGCCTTCTAGCAAGCGGATTGGTCCGCACATGATGAAAAACCCAGCCATGCCTTGCCGCCCCCAACGTCAGCATGTCAGATTCGGGTGGTTGCGGTGGTGTGTATTGCCTTGTCTTTTGCCTTGCAGGGACGGAGGCGGGCGTTAATCTCCTTACCACGACTGGCATGCGTTTCATGCTGGTTTTTAAATCAAACCCCTTTGATACAAAGATGAAAATCGTTTTTATTGCCGCCGCCGCCGCTCTGCTCGCCGCCTCTTGCTGCCCGAACGCCGCCCCCGCTCCCGGCAAGCCGGTTTATGTGACACCCACGAAATAAATTCCCTTGCCTGTCACCCCTGCAGGGGCCGACAATCCTCCAATCTTGATTTTGGGGGTAATTTTAACAGAACTTAACGTAACAGATCCCATGATTCGCATTATTTCCGCACTTGTCGTTTCTTCTTTCGCATTGTTGGCCGCCTCATGTTGTTGCACGAGCGAAGCGAAGCCCCCGAGACTTCGCCCTCTTACGCAATTCCAAGAAATTCAATCAGCTCAGACCGCTGGTCCGGAAGTGATTAACGAGAAGTAATCCTCCAACTGGCTGGAAAACAAGTCTTTGACCCCGGCCAAATGATTGAAAATCGGGTTGATTATCCTATACTTATTGGCGCTTGGCGGCGCCATTACCGGGTTGATTGTCGAACGCAGGTGACGATCGACACAAAATTACGGTGATTTTTCTCATGACCGAGCCGCATGCGGCTTTGACATTCCCGGTGACCCTATGCAGTTTTCCGGCCCGCCGCCAACCACGGCAATATTTCACACCATGGGAAAAAGCCTTTTTCAAAAAGTATGGGACGCCCACACCGTCGGAATTCTCGCCGACGGTCGCACGCAACTCTTCATCGGTACCCACCTTATTCATGAGGTGACCTCGCCCCAAGCCTTCGGCATGCTCCGCGAGCTCGGACTGAAGGTGAAATTTCCGCAACGCACTTTCGCCACGGTAGACCACATTGTTCCCACCATTGATCAGGACGCGCCGCAAGACCCGCTCGCCGCGGAAATGATGCAGGCCCTTCGCCAAAATGCGGATGACTTCGAAGTTACCTATTTCGACCTGGCATCCGGAAAACAAGGCATCGTTCACGTCGTCGGACCAGAACAGGGAATCACCCAACCGGGAACCACGATCG
>CAYRLT010000128.1:0-4608 GCA_964425095.1 uncultured Luteolibacter sp. | reverse complement strand
GGGGGAAATGATGATGTTGATGACGAGCCTATGTATAGAGGCGACGGCGTAGTTCGCTTTGCTGCTCGGAAAACTTGGCCGGATTCACTTCGCGGAGGCGTTGGAGGTTGGTGAGCTTCCAGCGGATCGCTGACATGTCCTTGAGGTGCGGGCAGGACATCAAGGACCAGTCCGGTTCGCAGCGCACAAGGCTCAGGAGGGATTTGCGATGGTCTTTAGTTAGAGCGGATGGAAGTTCGGTAAAGAGGCGGTTGCGGACTTGTTGTAGATCATCAAAAGACAATGGGTTCCGCGTCATGCCGACAAATTCGTTGGCGTAGGAACGGGCGATGTCGATCTGGTTGGCAAACAGCACTTCGTGCACGGGCCGGTTGTGACCGGCGAGGTAGCAGACAAAGCACTCGACGATTCCTTGTGTGAGTCCGTCCCGGGCAAAAAGCCCCAGCACGTCGAAGAGGTCGCGCGGGTGCTGGCGGTCCATTGCTGCCACCAACTTGCTGCCATACAGCTCGTCTGGGTGCAGCACCGGCAGTTCGATGTCGGTGAAGAAAGTGTTCTGGGTGTTCTCGGAAAGCGGGCGCGATGCGACTGGCAGAACGGTGCCACGAAAGACATGGTTGACCTCGATTTTGACGCGGACCCGGTCGCGTTCGACAAACAGCTTCGTTTCCTCGGCATCCGATCCGCGTTCACAGCGCATGCCGCGGGACTCCAGTATCGTGGCGGTGGCGGCGAGAGCTGCTCCGATGTGCTGGAGAGCTTCATCGCGTGCGGGTTGGTGATCGATGTAAACCAAGTCGAGGTCCACGGACAAGCGAGGCATGTCGTGGAGGAAAAGGTTGATCGCAGTGCCACCTTTCAATGCGAAGACCGGCTCACGGAAGATTTCAGGTGCCACTTCGAGCAGCAACCTGACGGCATCGATGTAAGCACGGTTCATCATGGTTTGAGGATGAGTGTGCTTCCGTCCTTTAGGCGGGCGACCCAACGGCCGGTGCCCATTTTCCCCTCCGCTGCTTCACGGGCCTTCCCGGCCCATGGCAGGCCGAGTTCTTCCGACCATCCGACGCAAAGGCGCACCGCCTTCACCATGCGGCATGCGGAAAGCAGTTTCGCGAGGTGTCCCGTCCGCAACTGCCGAAGGCCTTCCATGATATGGCGGGCTTCATCGACTTCCTGGTGCACGCCGACTTCGCTGAGCATTTCCAGCAGCGCGCGTTCCGGCTCCGAAACACGCGGACCATCCGGGTTTTCCGGCAAGGTAGAGATTCCGTATCCGGCGGGCAGATCTTCATCGAACAAACGGGGCGTGCTGTAGCGTGCCGCAAAGCGTTCGCTGAACCATTCCGGCAGCACGCCAGGCTGATCGCCCCACAGTACCATCGGTTCTTCGTAACCGACGTTGTGACGGTATCCATGCCACGCCAGCGCCGTTTTGGCGGCCACGTGGAGGCGGGGCATTTTCCGTTCGAGAAATCGCAGGGAGGCGTCCCGGGTAAGGGTGTCGCCCGGAAACATGAAAACGCCCCGGCCCAGCTTGCTGAGCCAGCCTGAATGCACGTAGCGATGCGCGAGCGCCGTCGAGATTCCGAGATCCGACAGGCGCGCGGTATCCAAGGGTCCGCCGCGCGGCAGACAGGTCTGGAGCTTCTTGATTTGATTATTCTGCATGGATCAACCTCGCGTTGCTCTATACCCTACAATCGAAACAGCGTCAATCCAAGTGTTTCGATTGTTCATAATAAATCAATCATAGGTTTATCTATTCAATAAATTTCAAACATTCCGCCCTTCTCCCGGGCACCCCGCCGAAGCTGGATGCCCGGGAGTGGTTTTCGGATCAGCCGACTGCTGCGAGCCTGCGCGTGCCCATCTGTCCGAAGCGGGAGATGTGTTCATCCACGAGTTTCAGGATCAGATCCTTCTGCTTGTCGGAGCACTTCCAACGACCGTTGTCGTGGATCTGGGTGACGGTTCCGGGTGCGGGAGCATCGGAGTCGTTGTTGTCCTCCATGCCATACGTGCCGGGAGGGACGAACCCGGTGTGGAGCATTTGCTCGTCAACGTTGGACTGGAGGAGATGATAGAGACGCTCGGATTCGGCGGCGATGTCGCTGGCGGCACTCAGCTCGGTTTCCACCGAGACAGAGAACTGGTGTGACGAGTAGCCGGGGAGACCGAGGCGTTTGGAATAATTGGCAATGAGTTTGATGGCCATGATGGTAATTGGTTGGGGGCTGGTTGTTTGGGGATTGAAATGAAAAGGCCCGGCGTTGTGCCGGGCCTTTGGTTCGGTTGATGATGTAATCCCGCTCAAGCCGCGCCGGGGTTGCGGCTCGTGCGGTAGGGAATGACGTTGTCGGCGACGTTGGACACAGCCACGAGGATGGGAACATCCGCGAGTGCTGTGCGCAGCAGGTCATCGGCAATACGAGTCATCGGTTTCCGTTGACGTTGACCCTCGCGATAAAGCGCACGGATCACGTCTTCGGAGAGCCGGGGCGAATACAGGTTGCGTGGCATGGTTTTCCTTTTTGGGAGTTGGAGTTGGTTCAACGGACGGGAAACGCGACGCGCATGAGCAGTGCTGCGAGCACCGCCCCAATCACAATCGGGATCCAGTAGCTGGTGAAGATCGAGCAGGTCAGGGCGACGATCGCGATCCATGCGAATGCTTTGTTGTGGGTGGTTGGAAACGGTGGAGGCTATTAGGCGGATACCGTCAAATTATTATGGCACCGATGGCTGCTTAATTGCGTTCGTCTCTTTATCAGGAAGGCAGCTCCTTCGTTGGATTCTTGTGGATTGCTTTGGGATTGATTGGGGTATTACCCTCGGTCAGCTTTTTACGAATAATGCCTTACAAGATCATCGTGCTGGAACTGGATGACGTTGTGGAACGTCGTGATCCTGACCACCCGTGTCTCTACGTCGGCATTCAGAGGGAAGGGGAATCAACGGAGATCGCTCACATGAAGTTGCCTGAATGGGTGCGGAGTGCGAATCCCATAGAGCGGCAAGACTTGGCTCCGACGTCGCTCTTCTCCCGGCTAGAAAACGCGCGGAAGCGGAAGATAGCCGTGATGAACTCTCTGGGAGATAAGGGCTACACGGTCAATCAATGCACGACGGTGTATCGCCTTTACGTGATCGAACTACGTCCCGATCCCGATAAGGATGGAGAGGCAACCGCGGTCTATGTGGGTGAAACCGCTAAATTGCCTGCTGCACGCTTCGAGGAGCACATGAGCGGAGGCAAGCGTTCGTCCCGTCACGTGTCCCGAAGGGGAGTTTGCCTCCGCCCCGACCTAGCTCCGCGACAGAAATACTACACTCGTGAGTCATCCAGGGCCGCCGAAGAAAGGCTGGCGCAACGCCTCAGGCAGCGGGGCTTTGCCGTCTACGGCGGGCACTGAATCGGCATCTGGGGCTTGCTCGAGCATTTTGTCTAGACCCTCTAGACTTCTGGCCTTCGAGTTATCCCAAACGCACCCTTGCCGATCCTGCGGTGCCTCCCTCCACGTTATGGATAATAGAGACATGAAACGATGGCTTCAACCCAACTTGGTGCCGAGGCCTGCGGTGGAGTCTTGCGTTTGGAACGAACCTGGGGACATGTCTGGACCCGCTTGACAGCCGTGTGATGGTGAAAAAACCCATGGCCTGAAACCCAAGCCGAGTTCCTCTGGATCCGGTGATGGAGCGGGTATGGTTTTTGAAACCAACACTATGAACGCTGCCACCACCACCCCTGAAATCATTGACCCCGCCTCCTATCCGAAGGGCCATCCTATGTTCAACGCGCTGCGCATCGTAAAGCGCTACTGGCCAGAAGCGCACCCCAAGCTCCTGTCCATGCGCTGGGAGTGGAGCGACAAATCCCCCTACGGAGCTACCGACGGCAAACGCCTGCTGCTCAACCGCGATGGCTTGAACAAACTCGCCAACCAGAAGAACCCCGCCGGACTAATCGCATTCCTGCTGGTGCACGAGGCGCTTCACGCCCTGCTGGGGCATGGTCGGTGCTGTGCCAAATTTCCAGACAAACAAGCCGCTAACGAGGCGGCGGATTACATCATCAACGCGATGATTGTCAGGAGGAACCGCGAACTGAAACGGAACGTATTCCCCCCAATCCGGGGCATCCTCTTGGATGAGCCCTTCTCGGGGAAGAAGTCAGTCGAACGGATCTACCGTGAATTACTTCTATCGAAGCGAGCCGTCTGAGCTTTTCTGGCGGTCGATGGTCTGGGCGATACGTCCTGAAGAGTCGCGGACCACCTCGCGGCAAGTTTCAGCCGGAAGGGCAGGGGATAGAGCGACGGTGAATAGAATAGAGTGGAGGATCGCCTTCATACGGATTGAGACTAAGATAGTTAGGAATTCATTCAAAATCCACTCTCAAAAATTTAAAACTTTTTACACCTGCCCCCGCATTTGTCCCACCCCGGGTGGTAAAAAGCAGGAATGACAACGCCCGTTGACCCTGTTTCCGGCAAAATTCTCAGTCGCGACCAATTCCATGCTGCCATTAAGGCGGCCCAGGAGCGGTTTTCCCTGATCCGGAAAAAGCACCCCGGTCTCAAGGGTTACCTCGTTATTGCACTG
>CAYRLT010000127.1:0-9916 GCA_964425095.1 uncultured Luteolibacter sp. | reverse complement strand
AGGTAGATGCCGGCATCGCTCGAGTTGGCGTCATCCTCGCGCAGGGTGGGGGTCACGGAGCGGACCATATCGCCAAAGTCATAGAGCGCGCAGCCGGGCATGGCGGTGTCCAGATCGATGACGCAAATGCCCACGGCGGTGGCGTCATCGAGCAGGATGTTGTTGAGTTTGGTGTCGTTGTGGGTGATCCGTTCCGGGATTTTTCCGGCGGCGATGAGATCGGTGATTCGCGGGCAATCCGAAGCGTGCGAGCGGGCGAAGGCGATTTCGGCGGCGACTTCCGAGGCCCGGCCAGCGCTGTCCGCGGCGATGGCGATTTCCAGCGCTTCCAGGCGACGCGGAGTGTGGTGGAAATCCGGAATTGTTTCATGCAAGCGTGTGCCGCCGAGGGTGGCTGCGAGATTTTGGAATTCTCCGAAGGCGCGGGCTACCTGATAGGCCTGATCGGTGGTTTCAAGTTCGTCATGGCCGTAGGCGCGTTCGATAAACGGATAGACGCGCCAGAAATTTCCGTCCGCATCATTCACGTAGGGTTTGCCATTGAGTGCGGGGATACAGCTAAGCGTGCGGCGGTGGGCTTCGGGTTGGTTTTGCTCACGGAGGGTCCGCAGCGCATGGCGGGTGATGCGGTGCACGTTTTCCATCAACTCGACGGGACGCTTGAAAACGTGGTGGTTGATGCGCTGCACGATGAAGCTGACCGGTTGGCCCGCTTGATCGAACAAGGCGCGGTAGGTGTCGTTGATGTGCCCTGATCCGTAAGGTTTCGCACGCACGAAATCGGCGCGCATATCGAAGTGTTCCGCGATCGCGCGGATGTTATGGGTTTGATTGGAAGATGGCACTTCGAAAAGGTGTGAATAGGTTAGGAAATAGGTCGATCAGGCGAGTTTTTCCGGGTATTCGCCATCTGCGATCAAGTTGCGGATGGATTCTACGACGAAGGGTTTATCGTTCGGATAGGTGACGCCGAACCATGAACTGGTCGTCTCCAATACCGGGCATTGGGCCTGGTTGTTGTTGATGAGTTGATCGACCACGGTCGGGATGTAGCATTCGGATTTCAACGGATCACCGAGGGTTTGAAGGAATTGGGTGAAGGCTGTATTCAGTTGTGTTAGAAATGCCGGGCCGAAGGCCCAGAAATTCATGGATACCAAGGATCCGGCGGACACCACCTGGCGTGTGCCGTCGATGCTGCTGCCGCGAACCAGTCCGTCGGGTTCGCGTTCGATGTTGAGGATTTCCTCGACATTGGAGAGGAGTCCATTCGCGTTGATTTTGCAGATGCCGCGGTTGACGTGGCCGTGATCCGAGAGGGTGTTTTCGAGCGGGTAGCCGACCATGGCCATGGCGTCTGCTGCATCCGCCGGGAGTTGGTTGAAAAATCGGGCAGCGCGGGCGTAGGCGTCTTGGCCGTAGAAATCATCGGCGTTGATCACGGCGAAATTTTCCTTCACGTCATGGCGGGCGGCCAGAATCGCATGAGCGGTGCCCCAGGGCTTGGTGCGGCCTTCGGGAACGACGAACCCTTCCGGTAGGTCGTCGAGTTTTTGGAATACGTAGTCCACTTGGATGCGGTCCGCGAAGCGGGAACCGACGCCTTGTTTGAAAGCCTCTGCAAAATCCTCACGAATGATGAAAACCACGCGTCCGAAGCCGGCACGGATGGCATCATAGACGGAATAATCTATGACCGTCTCGCCGTTTGGGCCCATGGGGTCCATTTGTTTTAGGCCGCCATAACGGCTGCCCATTCCGGCTGCGAGGACGAGAAGTGTGGGTTGCATGGACTGTGAATTGGATAAGCTGCACGGGAATGACAATTCCTCGGCGATGTGGCAATCCCAGATATTTCACGATGCCGGGCCTTGGCGTTTTATCACAGATGGTCACTTGACCACGCCGATTCGCGATCCAAGTTCCCGCCATGTCTCACACCGTTCTTCTAATTGGCGGAAACTCCGGCATCGGAGCTGCCACCTCGCGCCTTCTTGCCTCGCAGGGAGACTCCCTGATCGCGGCCGCTCGGACGCCCGGCACGCTCGCGGAGACGGGGGTGCCGGTCCAGTCGTTCGATGCCACTCAGCCTTGCCCGCTTGACCTGCCGCCCGCGCTCGATGGCTTGGTTTATTTTCCCGGAACCATCACGCTCAAACCCTTCCATCGGCTGACATCCGAGGATTTTCTACGGGATTTCCAGATCAACTGCCTTGGCGCGGTGGCGGCGATACAAGCGGCGCTGCCCTCGCTCAAAGCCGCACCCGCCGCATCCATCGTGCTGTTTTCCACGGTCGCGGTCGCGCAGGGCATGCCGTTTCACGCCTCGATCTCCGCCGCCAAAGGGGCAGTCGAAGGCATGGCTCGCGCGTTGGCCGCTGAACTCGCCCCGAAAATCCGCGTCAATGTGATCGCTCCATCCCTCACCGACACGCCGCTTGCCGGAACTTTGCTCGGCTCTGAAGCGAAGCGTGAAGCTTCCGCGAAACGCCACCCGCTCCAACAGGTCGGCGATCCCGAGGATGTGGCGAAACTCGTGGCCTTCCTGCTATCGGATGCCGCGAAGTTCATGACCGGCCAGATCCTTCGTCCGGACGGTGGATTGTCCTCTATTCGCACTTTTTGAAATGAGCAGGCAGATCACACTGATTTTTCCGCATCAATTGTTCGTGCGGCATCCCGCCATCGCGGACGGGCGTCTCATTTATCTAATCGAAGATCCGTTGTTGTTCGGCAACGATCCACATTGGCCTGCGGCGATGCATCAACAGAAACTCGTGCTTCATCGAGCATCGATGATGGCATATCGTTCCGAACTTGAAGCCGTGGGACAGCGCGTGATTTACATCGAGGTCCCGGATGGATCCTCACTCGATAGCGCCGACCTGCTGGAACGCGAACTGCCTGATGGCATCGCGGAAATCCATCTCGCTGATCCAGCGGATGAAATTTTGCTCAAGCGGGTGCATCGCTTCGCGGAGAAGTGCGGCGCGCACGTTGTCGTGCATGAGTCACCGAATTTTCTCAGTCCTTCCGAGTTTCTCGAAACCCAACTGGCGGGAAGGAAAAAACCGTTTATGGCGCGGTTTTACGAAGCCCAACGCAAGCGCATGAATCTGTTGCTGGAAGCCGATGGTTCCCCGGTTGGCCGCAAGTGGTCGTTCGACACGGAAAACCGCGCGAAACTACCGAAATCCCACGTGCCGCCCCGTGAGCCACGCACTCTGCTGGATTCCCACACCCGTGAAGCCATCGAATACGTCAGTCGGCGGTTTCCCAATAACCCGGGATCGATCAAGCATTTCCGCTGGCCAGTCACGCGCCAAGCGGCGGAGGCATGGCTCGATCAATTCATCGACGAACGATTCGAAAATTTTGGCCTCTACGAGGACGCCATATCCACTGGAAACGCCTATATCTATCACTCCGCGATTACTCCGATGCTCAATATCGGACTGCTCGATCCTCGCGATGTGATCGACCGCGTAATGGCCAAAGCCGCTGAATCCGGAAATATTCCGATGAACTCATTGGAAGGATTTATCCGCCAAATCATCGGCTGGCGTGAGTTTCTGCATGGGATCTATCAGTATCGGGGAGTTGAGATCCGCAATGGCAACTTCTGGAAATTCGATCGACCTCTGCCCGCCTCGTTTTATGATGGAACGACTGGGATTCCTCCGGTGGACCGGGTGATCCGGCAGTTGTTGCAAGACGGCTATTGCCATCACATCGAGCGCTTGATGGTGCTCGGCAACTTCATGTTGCTCTGCCGGATTCGACCGGATGATGTTTATCGCTGGTTCATGGAAATGTTCGTGGATTCCTATGACTGGGTGATGGTGCCCAATGTCTATGGCATGTCCCAATTCGCCGATGGCGGGACCTTCACTACGAAACCTTATATCTCGGGATCCAATTATCTCCTGAAAATGTCAGACGAACCGAAGGGTCCGTGGTGCGAAACATGGGATGGGCTTTTCTGGTGTTTCATCGGCGATCACACACCGTTTTTTCTAAAGAACCCGAGGCTCTCGATGATGGCGAGAAATTGGGGAAAACAATCACCTGAAAAACAAGCCGCGCACCGCAAGGTTGCGGACGATTTCCTCGCATCGCTGCGATGACCCCCAAGCACCATGGAACTCAACCGCAAGCTGGAAATCCTCGCCGACGCCGCCAAATATGACGCCTCATGCGCCAGCAGCGCTGCCGCCAAAAAAGATTCCCGCAGCAGCACCGGCGTGGGATCCACCGGCGGGGCGGGCATCTGCCATTCCTATACTCCGGACGGTCGCTGCGTGTCCTTGCTCAAGGTGCTTCTAACCAACACCTGCATCTACGATTGTCATTATTGTATCAATCGCCGCTCCAGCAATGTCCAGCGTGCGCGTTTTACGCCGGAGGAAGTGGTTCAACTCACCCTCGATTTCTACAAACGAAATTACATCGAAGGGCTTTTTCTTAGCAGCGGAATTATCCGCAGTGCGGACCACACGATGGAGCTCGTCATCGAGGTCGCACGCAAGCTGCGCGTGGAGCATCGCTTCCGAGGTTATATTCATCTCAAGACGATTCCCGAGGCATCTCCCGCATTGATTGAATTGGCCGGGAGGTATGCCGACCGCATCAGCATCAATATCGAACTCCCCAGTGAGAAAAGTTTGCTCACCTTGGCCCCTGAGAAGAACCTCGCACGCACCCAGGAGGCGATGGGGCACATCCGCAATAAGATCGACGAGCGCTACGCCGAGAAAACCAAATCCGGCGCGCCAAAACCCCCACCCTTCGCCACCGGTCAGAGCACCCAGATGATCGTTGGCGCGGACGACTCCACGGACTCGGTGATACTTCGTCGGGCGGACACTCTTTACACGGGTTACAAACTTCGGCGCGTCTATTACTCGGGTTTCAGTCCGATCCCCGAGCCATCATCGCTGCTGCCCATTCAGGCGCCGCCGCTGGTCCGCGAACACCGGCTTTGTCAGGCGGACTGGTTGTTGCGCTTTTATGGGTTCAAGGTCGATGAAATCACCACGGATTCCGCGCCCAATCTCGACTTGGCACTGGACCCGAAACTTTCATGGGCGCTGCGCAACCGCGACCTGTTTCCAGTGGATGTCAACAAGGCTCCTCGCGAGTCGCTGCTGCGTATTCCCGGACTTGGTGTTAGAAATACGGACCGCATCATTCAAGCGCGCCGTTTCACCCGTCTCCGCCTTGCGGATCTCATTCTCCTGCGGCTATCCATGAAAAAACTGCTGCCATTTATCATTGCCGCCGACCACACGCCGACGCTGCTCGGGCTTGATGGAGATGCTCTGCGTTCGCGTTTCCTCCCACCGCCGAAGCAAATGGAGCTCGATTTCGACACGCCAAAGCCCGCGCCCGAAGATTTTAAGTCCGTGCTCTCCGGCGAGATCTGACCATGACAACCATCATCATCCAGCCCATCTTCGAATCATGGCGGGATGCCGCGCGCGATCTGCTTCGTCACCGCGTGCCGCCGGAGGAGGTGCTTTGGTCGGATGGCACGCAGGGGAACCCGCTTTTCGGCACGGATAGGCCCGAAGAATCCGCGACTCCCGGCCCCGCGCCACGGGTGCCACCCGCATTTCTCGATATGGCCCGAACCGCCGCCGCCCACCAGGATTCGCGCCGTTGGGCATTTCTATACCGGGTGTTGTGGCGGCTTACTCATGGCGGCGAAAAACACCTGCTTCTTCTGGCAACAGATCCTGACCTGCGCCAAGTCCGCCAATGGTGCAAAACCATCGGCCGCGATATCCATAAAATGCATGCGTTTGTTAGGTTTCGCCTGGTCGGGACCGACGAAGCGACCGGTCGTGAGCAATTCGTCGCATGGTTCGAGCCGGAGCACCGGATCGTGCGGTTGGCGTCGTCGTTTTTCGAGAAACGTTTTGTAGGCATGGACTGGTCGATCCTGACACCTTACGAATGTGTCCACTGGGATGGTGCGTCTTTGTTTTTCACGCCAGGTGTGTCTCGCGAATCGGCCCCGGACTCTGATGCGCTCGATGATCTCTGGCGCACCTATTATGCCAATATTTTCAACCCAGCCCGGCTCAAGATCCATGCCATGCAGTCGGAAATGCCAAAGAAGTATTGGAAAAACCTGCCCGAAGCGTCGCTCATCGCAGGGCTGATCTCGGATAGCCGCAAGCGTGTGCATGAAATGTTAGAAACTGAGGCGCGCCCGGTGAAGCCCGCGCCGAAGAATGCCTACCTCGAATCTCTGCATAAGATGAACGAAGAAGCGGCGGATTCTTCGGACTGACATGCTAGACGCAGAATTTCTCCGCGTTTGTTGCTAATTTATTGACCTCTCCGTTGAAACGCAGCATCCCGCATTTGTGTCTGATTGGTTGCTGCGAGCGAGCCGATATTTCCTGATAGGGACGCTATTCGTTTCCCTAGGCGGACACTTGGTCGTGCTGCAGACGATTGCATGGGGAACCATGCTGAGGGATTTTTCGCGCTCATCATCGCTCGAAGAAGCTGCGAAAAAGACTTTTGACGGGGAGCATCCTTGCGCTCTTTGCAAGGTTGTTGAGCAAAGCAAACAGCAGGAGGATAAGAAGCCTTTGCTGAAGGCTGTGGCCAAAATGGATGTGGCCATTCCCACTCCGATTCTCCTGAAATCACCGTCGGGAGTGCCCGTGGTGATTGTAGTGCCCGGCTACTTCGGAATGGATGCCGAAGTCTGCCTCGGAGTGCTCTGGCAGCCGCCTCGCGGCGTTTGAGCGGGACTCCGTGAATAAAACAGGCTTGCGGGCAAGATGCCCGCGCCATGTGGCCCGGGCATCCTGCCCGGAGCCATCTCAAACGCGCACCGTGCGCACAATTCATTCAACTAACTATTTTTTATGATTCATCATCGTTATATTTCTACATCTATTTCAATTTCCATCAGCATCGCCGGGCTAGCTGGCGCCCAATCCACCTCGCTCAAACCTCTCGTGGTGGAGGGTGAGCTCGACCGCATTTCCAAAACCGTGCCGACCGCCGCCGAGAGCCGCGTGGAACTAGCGAAGGTTCCCGGCGGTGTGGAAGTCGTGGAGGCTGACCGCTATCTGCGCGGGCGTTCCAGCACCATGGCGGATACCTTCGCTCTCTCGCCCGGTGTGGTCGCCCAACCGCGCTTCGGCTCGGACGAGGCACGCATATCCATTCGTGGCTCGGGCATGCAGCGCACGTTTCACGGTCGAGGCATCCGCTTGCTTCAGGATGGCGTGCCGCTGAATCTCGCCGATGGTGGATTCGACATGCAGGCAGTCGATCCGCTCGCAGTGGATCACATCAACATCTTGCGCGGTGGAAACGCGCTGACCCTCGGCGCGTCCACGCTCGGCGGGGCCATCGACTACATATCCGCCACGGGACTCACGGCACCCGGAGGTTCGTTGCGACTTGAAGGCGGCTCGTTCGATTATTTGCGCGCCCGCGTTTCACAAGGCATCACAGAAGGAAAAACCGATGCGTATTTCAGTCTGTCAGAGCAATACCAAGAGGGCTTTCGCGATCATGCGGAGCAGAACAACCAGCGGTTCTTTAGCAACTTCGGCTGGCAGATCTCGGACCATGTGGAAACACGGCTTTTCGTCACTGCCGTGCGTTCGCGCTCCGAGTTGCCCGGCAGTCTTACAAAGACCGAAATGGAGAATGATCCTTCACAGTCGGATGGCTCGATGTTTGGTGCGGCCGCTTATGACAACCGTCGGGACTTTGAGCTTTACCGCATTGCCAACAAAACGACGGTAAGAAATGGAAATGACACCATCGAGTTTATTGCCTCTTACTCCTACAAGGATTTGGATCATCCAATTACGCCCTTTGTTGGAGTGATTGACCAGCTGTCAAACGATGTTCTGTTAGGATCGGTGTTCACGCGCGACGGGCAGGCCTTCGGGCGTGACAACCGCCTGCGGGCAGGTGCGTTTTATTCACGTGGGACCATCGATGCCGCCACGTTCCAAAACATCAATGGCGAGCGTGGAAACCTCTCGTCCGACGCCGATCAGACTGCAACGAACATCGAGGGTTTCGTAGAAGATCAACTTGCGCTGGGTCATGGATTCACCGGCATTCTCGGGGCCACCGCTGCGAAGAATTGGCGGGAGAACGAGCAGACTACTGGTGCGGCGGCGAGTTACGACCGCTCGTATACTCATATCTCGCCGAAGATCGGGCTGCGTTGGGATGCGGCGAACTTTCAAGTGTTCGGAAACGTCAGCGGCAGCTACGAGCCGCCGTCTTTTTCGGAAACCAATGGCTCGCTCACGCCCAATGAAGCGCAGACGGCTACTACTGTCGAGATTGGAACACGCGGTCATTATCATCACTTCCGTTGGGACGCCACCCTCTACCATTCAGAGGTGGAGAACGAATTCCTTGCTCTCAATGATCCGTCTGGAACGCCACTCGGCACCACCAATGCGGACCGCACGATCCATCAGGGGGTGGAAATTTTCGGCGAGGTCGATCTCTTGGGCGCATCTCTCGTGGATGAACCGGAAAATCGCCTTTTTCTCCGCGCAGCATGGACGTATGGCCGATTCGAATTCGATGATGACGCCACCTATGGAGACAACACCCTCGCCGGACTCCCTCCACATTTGATCCGTGGCGAGTTGTTATGGGAAAACAAGGCAGGTTACTACGCCGGCCCCACCGTTGAGTGGGCTCCATCAAAGACCTATGTCGACCACGCTAACACACTCAGTGCCGATCCCTATGCGCTGCTCGGTTTCAAACTCGGCCGCAGCGTTGAGACGGGGATTTCCTGGTTCATTGAAGCCCGGAATCTAACCGACGAGCGCTATGCGGCAACCACCGGAGTCGTGGCCAACGCTGGAGTGGATCCCGAGAACCGATCCCGCAACTTCCTTCCTGGCGACGGTCGCGGAGTTTTCGCGGGTATCGAGTGGAAGTGGTAGTCGCGGCGTTTTCGCATCCCCGGCGCGTCCCGCGCCGGGGCTTACGCCAGTCGCTCCTTCATGCATGTGAATAGGTAGGCAGGGCGGATGTTTCCGAGCGACACAAAGGAATCACGCACATGCCGTGTGGATCGGCCCGTCTTCACTGTCGTGCCATGTATCGTTTTTCCGGTCGGTACAGCGCTACAAGCGATGTAGGTGTTCCACATGTTTCAGAGAACGCATTCCGCGAAGCGCAGATCAGGCTTTTCGCCTTCGTCCAGACGCTGGATTTTCCAATCAATGTGCATTTCCGACATGCTGTGAACTTAATGAAGAGTCATTCGCTAGCAAGCGGTCAGAATCCCTAAAGAACTGCGTTTCGAAAGTAGGGAAGTTTCCATCCGCCGTCTGGGCGATGGAGTGTTGCTGGTGCCGCTTAAGGCCTCCACGTGGCCGGAAGGATTTTTCGAAAATATCCGCATTGAGGATGCCAATTTCACCCGGCCCGACCAAGGTGAGCTCCCAGCGATCGTTGAATTCACCAGATGATTTATCTTCTTCATCTGCAACTCAGCGGCCAAGCCCTTGCCCTCGACTTGACTCTCGTCGCCCACAACACCCGGGAATTTCAGCGAGTGAATGGCTTGCGACTTGAAGACTGGGAGCTCAACGCATGATGATGGTGATGATATCGCCGGACTGACATAAGGAGGGTGGACACTCCTGTCCACCTGCCAATGAAAAGCGAAAGCTTGGCGGTTTCCCTCACCTCTTTCTCATCTCATTGGCATCGCGGACAGGAGTGTCCGCGCTCCTTATTTGAAATTGCTCATTGACCTATTCCGGGGCATGCGGTATATACCGGCTATGACAACGACTTTGTTCACCAATGGTCGCTCGCAAGCGGTCAGAATCCCCAAAGAACTGCGTTTCGAAAGTAGGGAAGTTTCCATCCGCCGTCTGGGCGATGGAGTGTT
>CAYRLT010000126.1:0-18835 GCA_964425095.1 uncultured Luteolibacter sp. | reverse complement strand
CACAACGCCCGCGAAAAACTCCTCGAAGATGATCCGGAAATGGTCTCCGACAAAATCGGCCGCGCCTACGGCGTCCTCCGCCATGCGCACATCATCGATTCCAAAGAATCACTCACCCACCTCTCCCTGCTCCGGCTCGGTGGCATTCTCGGATTTTTTCCACCTGAAACCGTGACGCTTTGTGATACATTGCTAATGGATATCCAGCCAGCCCATCTTCAGCTCCACTCCGACCGCAAACTAGAGCCGGAAGAAAGGGATGCAATTCGTGCGGAAATCGTCCGCTCTCGTTTGCATTCTCTAGATTCCCCTGATACTCGTTTTACAAGCG
This sequence comes from uncultured Luteolibacter sp., assembly GCA_964425095.1. GTDB lineage: Bacteria > Verrucomicrobiota > Verrucomicrobiia > Verrucomicrobiales > Akkermansiaceae > Luteolibacter. The sequence continues at coordinate 18,504 of CAYRLT010000126.1, read as the reverse complement.
GGACAAATAAGCCCCTCCCTAATCCCCATAACACCGGCGACGCATGAACAACTTCACTCCACGAGCCCAACAAGTGCTGGCCTTGGCCCGCAAGGAAGCCGACCGCTTCAACCATTCTTACGTCGGCACCGAGCACCTTTTGCTCGGTCTGATCAAGCTTGGCCAAGGCGTCGCCGTCAACGTGCTCGAACGCATGGGCCTCGAGCTTGAAACCGTGCGCATGGAAGTCGAAAAAGAAGTCGGCTCAGGCCCACCGCAGAAATCCTCCGGCAATATCCCCTACACGCCCCGCGTGAAAAAGGTGCTCGCCCTTGCCAACAAAGAAGCCAAGGCGCTCAACCATTCCTATGTCGGCACCGAGCACCTTCTTCTCGGCTTGCTGCGCGAAGGCGAGGGCGTCGCCGCCCGCGTGCTCAAGCGTCTCGATGTGGACATCCAGCGCACCCGCAACGAAATCCTCGCGGAAATCGATCCGAATTTCTCACCCGATGATCAGGACGATGAGGATGAAATGGACGACGACGACGAGATGGAAGACAGCGACGGACCATTCGAAGATGAAGCCCCGGCCCCGGCCAAAAGCTCACAGGCTGAAGCCAAATCGAAAACCCCGGCCCTCAAAGCGTTTGGCCGAGATCTCACCAAAGTCGCCAAGGAAGGTGGCCTCGATCCCGTCATCGGCCGCGAATCAGAAATCGAACGCGTCATCCAAATCCTTTGCCGCCGCACGAAAAACAACCCGGTCCTCATCGGCGAAGCCGGCGTCGGCAAGACCGCCATCGTCGAGGGCCTTGCTCAGGAAATCGCCAATGGCAACGTGCCTGAAATCCTCCGCGACAAGCGCGTCGTCACCCTCGACCTCGCACTGATGGTGGCCGGCACGAAATACCGCGGCCAATTCGAGGAACGCATCAAGGCGGTGATGGACGAGATCCGCAAAGTCAAAAATGTCATCCTTTTCATCGATGAGCTGCACACGATCGTCGGAGCCGGCTCCGCCGAGGGAGCCATGGATGCGTCTAACATCATCAAACCCGCTCTCAGCCGCGCCGAGCTCCAGTGCGTCGGCGCCACCACCCTCAACGAATACCGGAAATACATAGAAAAGGACTCGGCACTTGAGCGCCGTTTCCAACAGGTGAAAGTGGACGAACCCTCCGTGGACGACGCCATCAAAATCCTCCAAGGACTTCGGGAAAAGTATGAGAGCCACCACAAGGCGAAGTTCACCCAAGAGGCCATTGAGGCTTCCGTGAAACTCACCGCGCGCTATCTCACCGCCCGTTTCCTGCCGGACAAAGCGATCGACGTACTCGACGAAGCAGGTGCCCGCGCCCGCATCGGCACGATGACCCGCCCGCCCGTGATCAAGAACCTCGAAGCCGAGATCGAGCGCATCAATCGCGCCAAACTCGCCGCCATCGCCGAGCAAAACTTTGAAAGCGCCGCGTCGCTTCGCGATGACGAGAAACACGCAAAAAAGAGTCTCGAAGAAACCCTCAAAACCTGGCGCTCCACCTCCGAGGAAACCATCGTCACCGTCACCGACGATGATATCATGTCGGTCGTCGCCAAGTGGACCGGTGTCCCGCTCCGCCGCATGGAGGAAAAGGAAACCGAGAAACTCCTCAAGATGGAGGATGAACTCCGGACCCGAGTCATCGGCCAAAACGAAGCGGTCGTCGCCATTTCCAAAGCGCTCCGCCGCTCCCGCGCCGACCTCAAAGACCCGCGCCGCCCGATCGGGTCATTCCTTTTCCTCGGCCCCACCGGCGTCGGCAAAACCTACCTCGCGCGCAATCTAGCGGAATTCATGTTTGGCGATGCGGATTCACTCATCCAGATCGACATGTCGGAATACATGGAGAAATTCACCGCCAGTCGTCTGATCGGCTCGCCTCCCGGATACGTCGGCTACGAAGAAGGCGGCCAACTCTCCGAGGCCGTGCGCCGTCGCCCGTATTCGGTCGTGCTCTTCGACGAAGTCGAAAAAGCCCACCCGGACGTCATGAATCTTCTCCTCCAAATCCTTGAGGAAGGCACCATCACCGATTCGTTAGGTCGTAAGATCGACTTCCGCAATACGATCATCATCATGACCTCCAACGTCGGGGCTTCCTCGATCAAACGTCAGACCGCTCTCGGTTTCGGCGCTATGAGCGAAGATCAGGCTGACCACGAAGGCATGAAGGACAAGATCCTTGAAGAATCGAAACGTTACTTCAAACCCGAGTTTCTCAACCGCCTCGACGATCTCGTGGTTTTCCACATGCTCGAAAAAGTGGATCTCAACCAAATCGTCGATCTGGAAGTTTCCAAACTCGTCAAGCGCCTCGCCGAAAAAGAAATCGCCCTCACGCTTTCCCAGGAATCCCGCGATTTCCTCTCCGAAAAAGGCTTCGATCCAGCCTACGGCGCGCGTCCAATGCGCCGCGCCGTCGAACGCTTCCTCGAAGATCCACTCGCCGAGTCCCTGCTCCGCGGTGATGTCAAACCCGGCGATTCCGTCAACGTCATCAAAAAAGTCGACAGCGAGGATCTCACCTTCGTTTCCACCCGCCCGGAACCCAAAGAAGAAGCGAACGTCTGATTTTCACAAAAATCCGCGCACCTAACTGGGCCTTGTGACATCGGGGCGCCGGCATTCTGTCGGCTGCCGGTAGGGGGGGGCATTCTGTCACCCGTCTCCCGCGCAGCGCCCCGCCGGACCGTATGTCCGTCATCCAACAGCGAGCAAGAGGCACGCGCTCCGATAGCACCATGGCAGGGCTTTCGCCGAATCGCCCTGACCCTGGGGTGACAATGGCCAGCGCTTCGTTCATCTCATTGGCTCTTCATGGGCATCGGCGGACACGTTCCGCCGCTCCTTGAGAAGATTCACTTGGATCATTCGCACGGCGACCGGTGATCGCCGTTACGGGCGGATTTAAGCTTCCGGCTTAGCTGTTTTTTTTGCGGCAGCTTTTTTGGCTGGGCGCGGTGGGAAATCAAAACCGATTTTTCCTTCTTTGAGATCGAAGGTGAGGAAGGCGTCGAACTTGCGTTTGGTGCGGTTGGAGACGAAGCCTTTGATGACATCGGTCTTGCCGGTGGCGATCAGCTTGAGCGCTTGTTCGGTGGTGATTTCGTGTTGGAGAATCGTTTTGCCGATGCGAACGCCGTTCGGGTCTTTTTTGGTGACGAGCTCGGGAATGTGATAGGCTTTTTCGCTCTGATAGATCTTCATGTGGCGGCCATCGACCACATCGACTACGCCGATGAGTTGTTCTTCGGTGAGTTCGATGGCGGTGTCGCGATCGTCGTTTTCGAAGAAGAAGTTGACCTTGAACTTCTCATCCATTTTGAGGGCGGCATCGAAAGGTTTGTTGAACTTCGATTTGAAGCCGGTGAGCGGGCCGACAAAGCCTTTGGTGAAGAGTTCGGTGGCTTCAGCTTCGGTTAGCAAGCGGCCGGCGATGTGTTTCTTGGCCTTGAACTTGCAATCGATTTCACGGCACTCGTAGGTGGCGTCGGTCTGGCGGAGGCCATGTGCGCCGCAGATCGGGCACGGGACATTGAGGTCGGGGAATGATTGGTTTTTCGCGTCGTCGGCGAGTTTGCGGGCCTTGGAGACGATTTCGTTGGTGTAGGCGATGATCTCCTTCATGAAGGCATCGCGCTGGAGTTGGCCTTGCTCCATTTGGCGGAGCTTGTATTCCCAATCGCCGGTGAGTTTGGACGAGTAGAGACCCTCGATATCCATTTCGCGGACGAGTTGGATGAGGCGCATGCCGCTGCCGCTGACGAACAACTCGCGACCTTCACGGGCGAGGTATTTTTGGGCGATGAGGCCTTCGATGGTGGCGGCGCGGGTGGCGGGGGTGCCGAGTCCGCGTTCGGCCATGGCTTCGCGCAGGGCTTCATCGTCGATGAGCTTGCCGGCGCCTTCCATGGCGGAGAGCAAGGTGGACTCGGTCATGCGGGCCGGGGGTTTGGTTTCCTCGGCGAGCACTTCGATGTGATCGACCTTGGCGGATTCGCCGGTGGTGACGGGGACGAGTTCGTCCTTACCGGCGGCGACGCCTGGGCGGCGGCCGTAGACTTCGAGCCAACCGGTTTTCACGAGGATCCGGCCTTCGGTTTTGAAGGTGTCTTGGGCGATGCGCGTGAGGCGGGTGGTTTGTTCGAACTCGGCGGATGGGTAGAACACGGCGATGAAGCGTTTGACGATCATGTCATACACTTTTTGTTCGGTTTCGCTGAGTTTTGAGATTTTGCCGGTGGGGATGATGGCAAAGTGGTCGGAGACTTTTTTGCTATCGAAGACGCGGCGTGATTTGTGGAGGCGCGGGCCATTTTCGGCGGTGCCTTTGAGCACGGCGGCGGCGTATGAGGAGACTCCGAGGTCGCTGTTGGCGATTTCTCCCATCGTTTCGCGGACGTTGCCGGTGTAATCTTCCGGCAGGTAGCGTGAATCGGTCCGCGGGTAGGTGATGACCTTGTGCTTTTCGTAAAGCGCTTGGGCGATTTGGAGGGTGCCCTTGGCGGAAAACGGGGCTTCGCGTTGGAGGGTGGTGAGATCGTAAAGTTGCGGGGCGATCTGGCTCTGGGCTTTCTTTTCCTCGGAGACGACGCCGGTTTTGCCTTCGCAACGGGATTTGATGGCATCGGCGGTGGCTTGATCCCAGATGCGCTCGGGTTTCGAGAGCGGGGCGGAGTCATCCTTTTTCCAGGCTTCATCGATCCATTTTCCGAGGTATTCGCCAGCCTTGACGCCGAAGGTGGCGTGGACTTCGAAATACGGGGTGGGCTTGAAGGCTTGGATTTCCGCTTCGCGGGCGGCGAGGATGGCGAGCGTCGGGGTTTGGACGCGGCCAGCGGCGGTGATGTTGAAGCCGCCGTGGCGGGAGTTGAAGCAGGTGAGGGCGCGGGTGGCGTTGAGCCCGACGAGCCAATCCGACTCCGAGCGGCACTGGGCGGCATCGGCGAGGGGTTTCATTTGGTCGCCGCTGCGCAGGTGGTCCCAAGCCTCGAGAATGGCGTTGTTGGTCATCGATTGCATCCAGAGCCGTTGCACGGGCTTCTGGATTTTCCCGATTTCCATGATGTAATGGAAGATGAGTTCCCCTTCGCGGCCGGCGTCGCAGGCGTTGACGATACGGTCGATGTCCTTGCGTTTGGCGAGTTTGAGGACTTGTTTGAGGCGGGCTTCCGAGTCCGGGATGGGATCGAGGTCGAAGTGCTCGGGGATGGCGGGCAGGACGGTGAAATTCCATGGCAGTTTTTTGCCATTCGGGCCCATCGGCATGCGGAGCTTGACGAGGTGGCCGACAGCGGAAGTGATGACGGCGTTGTCGTTTTCAAAGTAAACATCCCGGCCGGCGCCGTGCTTTTCGAATTTACCGAGCGGCTTGGCGAGAGCGCGGCTGAGGTCGGTCATGACGCTGGGTTTTTCGGCAATGATCAGTGTTTTTCCCATAATGAAAGCGGCCCGGGTTGCGGGTGTGGGCTGAGGGACTAGGCTTGGCCGAGCGGATTTGGCAAGCGGATTGCTTGATGGGCCGCGTTTTCAGCGGGGGGATTCCGGAGAATCATGTCGTGATGTCTGTGATTCGTGCATTTTTTAACCGCTGAGGGTCAATGGAGCGGAGCGACATGGACAGGAACTATTCGCGACCTGCCCCGAAGGGGGACCGCCGAAGGGCGGGATCAGCGCTCCGTTAGATTTACGGGGTTTATTCGAGTGCTAAATCGGATTTCTACTTGGGACTTTTGGTGTTCAAGGGCGTGATGCCGAGTTCGAGGCATTTCTGATGAACTCGTTGACGCGAGACTCCGATGTCGTTGGCGATCTTCTGGCATGGCTCTTTGCCAAGCCTGGCGATGACTTTGGGCACCCAGATGCTTGGGCCAGACTGTTTGCGGAAGGGCGGGATTCCCAAGGAGATTCGTTTGAGGCGCGCGGCGTAAGGAGTCAAATCGAGCCGCTTGGCGACTTGCAAATCAGTTGTGGTTCCGAGTAGGGCGAGTTCCTTGCGGCCCCACTTGATTGGAGTCTGAGGATGCGACGCGGGGATGCCCATGGAAGCGCGTTTGATGAAGACCGCGTGGGGGGAAACGCCGATATTGCGGGCCAATTCGGCATCGGAGACTTTGCCGAGGCGTGCGAGTGATATCCTTGTCCATGCGTGAGGAGACGAGGAACGGGCGACTTTTCTTTTCATCAGGTGGGCGGTGTGCGAGCTCTGAAGATAGACTCGCCGGCTGAAGCCAGCGCTCCGTTAGATACGCAGCGCCAATCAGGGTGGAATCGCGTTTTCAGGATTACTCCGCGTCCGGGGCCTTGTCCTTTTTGTGATCGTGCCGAATGTTGCGGGCTTCGCCGAGGAAGACGGCGTCTTCGCCAATGTTGACGGCGAGATCTCCGATGCGTTCGAGTGAGCGGGAGATGAAAATCAGGTGGAGCAGGTTTTCGGTGCGACTGCCGGAGGCTTCGATGCGACTGCTCAAGAGGGTGATGACTTGCTTGTGGGCGGCATCCAAGGCGCGGTCGCTGGGTTTGAGGCTTTCGCCAAGCTCGGTGTTGGTGTCGGTGTAGGAGAGCAACGCGTCGCGGAGAAGGTTTTCGGCCATCGAGTAGAGGGGTTCGATGATGGCGGCTTCCACCGTCTCGTTGGATTTGCAGATTTTTTTGGCGCGTTTGGCGATATTGACGGCGTGGTCGGAAATGCGCTCCAAGTTGTGGGCCATTTTCATCGAGGTGATGACCAGTCTAAGGTCTGAGGCGACCGGGTGAAACCGGACGAGGATATCCATGCCGAGTTGATCGATGCGGAGTTCCAGATCATCCACATCCGAGTCATCGCCGATGACCATGCGGGCGAGATCGATATCACGGGTGAGGAGCGCTTGGATGGCGCGTTCGAGATTTTGCCGTGTCAGGCCGGCCATCAGGATGACGGTGTCCTTGAGCGTGCGCATGGCATTGTCGATCTCGTGAAAAATGTGCGGTTGGTTCATGGGAGTATGGGAGTGTGGATTGGATCAACCGAAACGGCCGGTGATGTATTCTTCGGTTTTTTTGACACGAGGGTTGGAGAACATGCGCTTGGTGTCCGAAAATTCGATCAATTCGCCTATGTAGAAGAAGGCGGTCCGGTCGGAAACGCGGGCGGCTTGCTGCATGTTGTGGGTGACGATGACGAAGGTGTAGTCGTGTTTTAGTTCCCAGATGAGGTCCTCGACTTTGGCGGTGGCGATGGGATCGAGCGCGCTGCAGGGTTCATCCATCAGGACGACGAGTGGTTTAACGGCGATGGTGCGGGCGATGCAAAGGCGTTGTTGCTGGCCGCCGGAAAGGCCGAGGGCGGATTCTTGGAGGCGGTCCTTGACCTCGTCCCAGAGTGCGGCGGACTTGAGGCTTTCCTCGACGGTTTGGGCGATGACAGCGTTGTTGCGCTCGCCGCGCATGCGCAAGCCGAAGGCAACGTTTTCGAAGATGCTGGATGGGAAGGGGTTGGATTTCTGGAAAACCATGCCGACATCGCGGCGAAGTTTCACGACATCGACCGAGGGATGGTGGATGTTGATGCCTTCCACGAGGATTTCGCCTTGGGTGATGCGGGTGCCGACGATTTCGTCGTTCATGCGGTTGATGCAGCGGAGCAGGGTGGACTTGCCGCAGCCGGAGGGGCCAATGAAGGCGGTGACTTCGTTTTGTTTGAGGTCGAGGGTGATGTCCTTCAATGCTTGGGTGGAGCCATAACTGAACGACACATTGCGGATCTCCACGGCGGCGGTGGAGGTCGGGGTGATGACTGGCTTTTCCAGAAGATCGTTCATGGGGATGAGAGAGGGAATCAGCCGAAAGCGCCGGTGATGTAGGCTTCGGTTTGGGGATCTTTGGGGTTTTCGAAAATCTGGAGGGTGTCGCCGTATTCGATCAACTTGCCGAGATACATGAATGCGGTGCGGTCCGAGCAACGGGTGGCCTGCGACATGTTGTGGGTGACGATGACGATGGTGAACTTTTTTTTCAGTTCGGTGATGAGTTCCTCGATTTTGAGGGTGGCGAGCGGGTCAAGGGCGGCGCAGGGCTCATCCATCAGGACGATGTCCGGCTCGGTAGCGATGACGCGGGCGATGCAAAGCCGTTGTTGCTGACCGCCTGAGAGGCCGGTGGCGCTGGAGTTGAGGCGGTCCTTGACCTCGTTCCACAAGGCGGCGTTGGTCAGGGCCTTTTCGGCGGCGTCGTCGAGTTCGCTGCGTTTGGTCACGCCGGCGATGCGGAGTCCGTAAACAACGTTGTCGTAGATGGATTTGGAGAAAGGATTGTATTTTTGGAAGACCATACCCACGCGGCGGCGGAGTTCCTGAAGGTTGAGGTCTTCGCGGTGGACATCGATGCCATGGATGTGGATCGAGCCGGAGGTGACGCGGGCCCCGGGGATGCGGTCGTTGATGCGGTTGATGCAGCGGATCAGGGTGGATTTGCCGCAACCGGACGGGCCGATGAAGGCGGTGACTTGGCGATCGGGGATATCGAGCGTGACATCATGCAGCACCTGTTTTGCGCCATAGGCGAAATTGACATTCTGGATTTGAATCGCAGTGCCCATGGGGGTGGAAAGTTCTGGAGAGGAAGTTACCATTTGAGTTTGCGGCGCATTTTGGCACGGAGCATCATTGAGCCGAACGAGAGCACGGCGACGAGGAGGAGAAACACCAGCACCGAGCCGTATTGGGCGCGCTGGGTGTATTCGGAATTCGGGATGCGGGCGGCGAGGGTATAAATGTGATAGGGCAGCGCCTGGACTTGGGAGGAAAGGATGTTGAAGGGATTGCTCAGGCCCTGCCATGGGAAGTCATCCTTCGCGGCGACGGCGGCGGTGAACATGATGGGGGCGGTTTCTCCGGCGACGCGGGTGATGGCGAGCAGTGAGGATGTTAGGATGCCGGGTAGCGAGTAGGGCAGCACGCATTTTCGGATGGTCTGCCAGCGGGTGCCGCCCATGGCGAGCGAGGCATCGCGGAAGCCTTGGGGGACGGCGCGCAGGGATTCCTCCGAGGCGGTGATGATGACGGGCAGGATCATGCAGGCGAGCGTGGCGCAACCGGCGATGAGTGAGGAATTCCAGCCTTGGAAACTGAGCACCCAGTCATTGATAAACAACGGGACGGTCAGCAAACTGCGATCCTTAGGTGTGGCGGTGATGACCGGCACGGCGAGCACGAACACCGAGAAACCGAAGAGTCCGAAGACGATTGAGGGGATGCCTGCGAGGTTGAGGATGGCTAATCGGACGGCGTGGATAAACGGGCTTTGTTTGGCGTATTCGGCTAGATAGATCGCGGCACTGACGCCGAAAAACAGGGCGAGGATGATCGAGCCCACGGTGAGCAGCGCGGTGCCGGCGATCGGTCCGGCGATGCCGCCGCCGGAGTAGGAGAAGGTTTGTTCGTTGTAGATGTTTTCACCCTGATGGGCGTTGAGATACTCGTTGTATTTCGATGCGGGAAGTTGGTGGCGCGTGCCTTGGGCATCGTCGAACACGTGGAGTGTTTCGTTTTTCGCGGTAAGGAACTCGACGTCCACGAAGGGGAACTTGGAGGAGAAGAGGGCGGGTGCGCCATCGATGATGATTTTCGCGAAGAGCAGCACCGCGATCAACACGATCAGATAGGTGATGCCGCCGAGCAAGCTGCGGACGAGGATGTCCTTGAAGTATCCCTTCGGCTGTCCTTTGCGGATGAGTTTGTCTGGATCGAACATGGGAGTTGAAATCACTTTTTGACCCGGTTCACGAAATGGTGGGCGGTGGCGTTGATGCCGAGGACGAACACGAAGAGCAGGATGCCGACTACGAAGAGCGCGCGGTAGTGGACGCTGCCAAGCGGGACTTCGCCGAGTTCCTGGGCGATGATGCCGGTGAGCGTGTGGGTGGGCTGGAAGAAGGTGCCGAGGCCGGCGCTGAAATCCGGGATTTTGATGCGGTTGCCGGCGACTAACAGCACGACCATCGTTTCACCGATCACGCGACCGAAGCCGAGCAAGATGGCGGCGAGGATGCCGGAGAACGCGGCGGGAATCATCACGCGGAAAGTGGTTTGCACTTTCGAGGCCCCGAGGGCCTCCGAGGCTTCGGCATAGGCGGAGGGCACGTTGTTCAGGGCATCTTCGGCGAGCGAGAAGATGGTGGGAATACTCATCAGGGCGAGCAGGCAGCCGGCGGTGAAGATATTGAGGCGTTCCTCGATCGGGAAACCGGGTACCCACTGGAATGCGTCCATGACCGAGATTTCACGGAGCACGGTGCCGAAGACCAGGATGCCGACGAAACCCAGCACCACCGAGGGGATGGCTTGGATGAACTCGATGACCGGCTTGACCAGCGATTGCTCGCGCGGGGCTGCGAATTGATTGACGTAGATCGCAGAGCCGATGCCAACCGGGATGGCGATGACCAGCGCGACGATGGCGATCATCAGCGAGCCGACCGCCAACGGAAGAATGCCGTAGAAATCCTGCCATTCCCCGCCGGTGATCCAGTTTTTGCCGGTGAGAAATGAGATGAAGGCATCGGAAAGCGGGACGGGATCGGTGTGTTTCCAGGCGTTGATTTTTTGCGGAGTGGCGTCGAGGTCCGCGAGGTAGACGGGCCAGGCGTTGCGGGCGGCGTTGAGGAGGCGTTTGGCGTCGGAATCGTTCAGAGATTGGGGGATTTGTGGGAACAGGTCCGCAGATGTTTTTTTGAGTTCCTGATGGAGACGCACGCAGTCCGGCCTGCGTTCGAGCAAGGCTTGGATCGGCGTTTCGGTGTCCGGTTTTTCGGCGAGAGCGGCGTTGGCTTCGGATAGGAGTCTCTCGCGTTGGGCGGGATCTTTTTCGTTGGAAGCGGCGGCAAGCAGGGTTTTGCGGTCCTTTTCGAGAATGTCCGCATTCTGGAGCTTTTCCTTGGTTGCTGTAACCGATTCGGTCATTTCCATGATCGCGCTGCCGAGGTCCATGCCGGCGGACTCGAAGGTATCGATGGTGGCACGGTAGGCTTGGAGCGGCTCCGCGTTTTTTTGTTGGGCGGCGGCGAATTCCTCGGCGAGCGCGGTGACGAGCGGCGGGTCATCGGTGGCATCGGCGGGGCGCGTGCGGAGGGAGTCGATCAATTGCTTGCGCTCGTCTGCGGTGAGGTGCGGCGTGGGCAGGAGTTTTTCGAGGGCTTTTGCGCGTTGTTTTTCGAAATTGGCCTGGAGGCTGGCGAGCATGGCCGAGTTACCATCGGTCTCACCTTGGGGATTGTTCAGGATGAGATCGCGGGTGGGGGCGATTTGGTCGGTGAAGGCGTTGAAAAGCGCGCTGGCTTCTTGGGTGCGGCGCATTTCGCGGATACTCTTGCCGTTGATTTCGGCGAAGTAAGCGCGGTTCAGGAGGCTGGTGAGTTGTTCGTGGGCGGTGAGGTTTTTCCGTGAGATGTCGACGAATTCGAGGCCGGCGATGCGGTAGGTTTCGAGTTCGCGGCGGTATCCAGGGAAAAAGCCGAGGCCTTCCTTGAGCAGGAAGACGATGATCAGGATGAGAATGACGATGGTCAGTCCGGCATTGGAGGCGAAGAAATATTTGATCAGGCGCTCATACGAAAACCCCTGACGCTGGAAGCGGTGACGGGACTGGGGGATTGAGCGTTCTTCAGGAGCCATGGTGCCGGACGAAGTGGAGGAGGAATGTCGGGGTTTGGCAAGAAAATGGGCACCGTTGATCGAACCAACGATGCCCATTCAAGCAATAACCTATACTACAAATGAAAAACGATTAGTTTGGAATAAATCCGACCTTCTGGACGATCGCTTGTCCTGCGGGGGATTTGACGAAGGTCAGGAAGGATTCTGCCTCGGCGGTCGGCTTGTCAGGCGCGTAGAGGTAGCACAGGCGGGCGTAGACGTATTTCTTGGCATTCGCTGCGACGGGTTCCACGCCATCGATGGGGAGTGCCTTGGTGCCCGGGGTTTTCGAATAGGCGAGGCCGACGTAACCGATGCCATTCTTGTTCTTGGCCACTTCTTGGGCGATCTGTTCGTTGCCAGCCATTTTCAGCGAGCTCGACGGGTAGTCGCGGCCGCCCATGGCGAGTTTCTGCCAATCCTTGTAGGTACCGGACGAAGTGTTGCGGGTGTAGATCGAGATCTTTCCTGGAGCACCACCGATTTCCGACCAGTCTTTGATTTGACCGGTGAAGATTTTGGCAACCTGTGCTTTGGTCAGGCTGGTGAGTGGGCTGTTCTTGTTGACGATCACGGTGAGCATGTCGTGGCAGATTGCGTGTTCCTTGATGTAAACGCCTTTGGTTTTGCAGAAGGTGCGCTCGTCATCCTTGACCTTGCGTGACGACATACCGATTTGGGCGGTGCCGTTGGCGAGGGCTGGGAAGGCGGTGGTGGAACCTTCGGCGGCGATTTCGAATTTCACGCCTTTGTTGCCGGCAGCCTTGAAGGCTTCCGCAAGTTGGGGAATGAGTTTCGCGCCGAGGGTGTCACTGCCCTTCATGCTGAGGGTTTGTGCGCTGCTCATGGAAATGAGGGCGGCGGTGGCGATCAGTGTGCTGATGGCTTTCATGTGTTTGTTTGGTTGGGAATCTGTGAATTTGATGGAAACGATTAGAACGAGAAACGGAGGCCGCTCATGAGGGTGTAGCCGTCGTAGTCGCCGCCGCCCATGTGGGAGTATTCGACGCCATTCATGAGCTTGAGCTTGTGGCCGTAGAGGTAGTAGTTCAGGCCGACATAAGCGGAGCTGTAGGTGTTGCCTGTTTGATCGCCGGCGGCCAGGCGCTCATAGCGACCGGGAACGCGAAGGTCGTTCGGGTCCGAGCATGTCGCCAGTTGGAGACGGCCAACGAGTTGGAGTCCATCCGCGATGAAGTAAGACGGGATCAGGCTGATGCCGAAGACGTCGGATTGGCCGAGGTCGTCATCGCCCATGCCATAGACAATATCCGTGGTGAGACCGAAGCGACCGTGGTTGATATCGTTGGTCAGCGCGATGGAATCCTTGAAGGACGGGGAGGTGCCTGGGCTGTAATCCGGATCTGGCTCGGATGTTTTATAGCCGGGCTCCGAATTGTGCATGTAGTGCAAGGATGCCACGGCCGAGTCGAGGCCAGACTGGGAGGAGTAGTCATAGCCGATTTTTCCAAGCACGATAGTGCCGCCTTCAAAATCGGAGAACTCGCGTTCCCTTTCGTTGCCGTAAACCCCGATTTCATACAACCAATGTTCTTGGATGCCTTTTCCGGAGACCCATGCACCGGTTAGTTCGCCGGGGAAGAGGGTGTTGGAAAGCAGGCTGCGTTCCATGGTGAGGATTTCCTTGGAGGAGATTTCCTGCTCGCGGGTGAACTTTACCTTGGTCTTGCCTGCGGAAATGTTCAGCGCGTCCGAGTGAGAGTAAGTCAGAAAGAGATCGTAAAGATCTTTGTAGTAAGTGTTGTCTCCCGAATTGTCGTGTCCGTCGTTATCGACGTTGATCTGACCTTCGAGCTTCCAATTCTGGAACCACTTGGATTTGAAGCCAAAGCGGGCGCGGCGGACTTCGATGTCGTTGCCCCAGACATTTTCGTCGGTGGTCGAACCTGCATTACCCTTGTAGTCGGAGGTGTTGAAGCTGTCGTCGTTGGACTCACCATAAATGCTTTGCACTTGCAGGCGGCCTTGGAGGGAGAATTCCTGGAGGATATTATTGTCTTCGTTCTTATAGAGGGTGAACGCGGACCAAGCTTTGTCCCAGGCGGTTTCGCCGGTCAGTTTGCCGACCAAAAGGCCGGTGGCATTGCTGGACGGGGCCTCGGCGGCGTCGGTCGGGGTTTCGGTTCCGGCGGTGGCCGGGATGCAACCAAGCAAGCTGGATGCGAGCATGGCACGTTGGATGGTTTTCATGGATTGCATTTTATTGGGTGTGCGCGTCGGGCACGGCGGCAACATGACGAAAGGCATCCGGTGGCTTGAAGATGGATTGTGTGACAGAATCGTCACACAATCGGACGAATCGCATGATTTACGGTGACGAAATCGTTGATATCCGGCAAAGCTTTGAATACCAATGGATTATATGTTTCTATGCGCCTCTGTTTTAGCGGTTCAGGGTCGAAATACAGGATTTTTCGGTGGTGTTCCAGGGCGTGGCTGACGTTTTTGTCACAATGCAGGCTTTGATGAGTGACGGTGATTTTCGGTTGGTTGATGCGTTCAGAGGGGAACGACTCCCGTTTGAACTCCCACTTAAATCATCATGAAACCAACAGTCATTTCACTCGCCGGCCTGCTTTTCGCCGTTCTACCAGCCATCTGTGAGGAATCCCATCTCGATCCCGCATTGCCTGATTACAAGGCGGTGAGCGGAGTTTCCGGCAACTTGAACTCAATCGGTTCTGACACTCTGAACAACCTGATGACGCTCTGGGCGGAAGGCTTCAAGAAGGCCTATCCGAACGTCAACATTCAGATCGAGGGCAAAGGTTCCTCGACCGCGCCGCCCGCGATGATCGAGGGTACCGCGCAGATCGGACCGATGAGCCGGTCGATGAAGGCGGAGGAAATTGATGCGTTTGAGAAAAAATTTGGTTACAAGCCGACCGAAGTGAAAGTGGCGATCGATGCGCTTGCGGTGTTTGCGCACAAGGACAACCCGCTCAAGGGGGTGACGATGAAACAGGTGGATGCCTTGTTTTCCAAGACGCGTAAAAGGGGCGGTGACGATCTAACGGATTGGGGCCAGCTCGGACTGGATGCTTGGAAGGGCCGTGCGATTTCGCTGTTTGGGCGGAATTCCGCGTCTGGCACTTACGGGTTTTTCCAAGAACACGCGCTCAAGAAGGGCGACTTCAAGGCCACGGTGAAAGAGCAGCCGGGTTCCTCGGCAGTGGTGCAAGGTGTCGGTGCTGATCCGTATGCGATCGGCTATTCGGGTATTGGCTATAAGACATCCGGTGTCCGCGCGTTGCCCATTGCTGGTGATGACGGCAAGTTTCAGGAAGCAAACTACGACAACGCGTTGAGCGGCGACTATCCGCTGGCGCGCTTTTTGCTGGTGTATGTGAACAAGAAGCCTGGTCAACCATTGGACAAATTAACGTTAGAGTTTCTCAAATTCGTGCTGACCAAGGGAGGCCAGGCAATTGTTGAAAAAGATGGATATTTCCCGATGCCGGCGGAAGTGGCGGCGGAAGTGGTCGAGTCGCTGTCCAAGTGATTTGAAACGAAATCATGTGGCCCGCGCTGTGAGGCTTACCCACGCTTAGAATTGTGGTTTCAGCTTGGTGCGGGTCGCTCTTTTGAATGGCTTGAAAATCTGAGCCTATGCCGCAAGACCACCATATTCCGGACCCCAAGCGATTTGACGTTTCGCGTGCGACCTTGTGGTTTGATCGCTTCATGGGGTGGCTGATTCGATGTGGTGGCGTAGCGGTTATTTTGGCGGTGTTTGGGATTTTCTATTTTGTGGGGAAGGAAGTGGTGCCCTTGTTTCGCAAGGCGGAAGTGGTGCAGGCCGGAGAGATCGGCGCGGGAACCTTACCGGCGGTGCTAGGCGTGGATGAATGGGGGGGATTGCCATTTTTTTATGATGGGGGAGAGCGCGTGGTGTTCGTCGGGGTGGAGGGTGGAACGAGGCGGGTGATCGAGGTGCCGGGATTGGCTGGGCTGAAAGTCACAGCCTATGCGTTCGATACCTTACATTCCCGGGTTTCGCTTGGACTTGAGGATGGGCGCGTGGGCTCGTTTCTTGTCGGTTATAAGCGAAAATACGACAGCGATGGGAAATCGATGGTCGAGCCATCGGTTACGTTGGAGCCATGGTTCACGTTGGAGAATGGGTCCGGTCCGGTGACGGCTGTGAGTTATGGCGATTCCGGGGCGGGCCGTGTGATTGCGGCGCTGCGCGGCGAGGGTGCTGCGGCATCGGTTTCCGTTCTTCGGTTGGGGATGAAACGCGGTTTGGTGGGCAAGGGAAAGTTGTCCTTGCTGGAGGAGTTGGATGTTACGAGCGAGTTAGGTGCCGTGCCCTTGTTGCTGCGTGCCTCCCAAAATGGTGAAATGGTGTTGGTGGCATGCGCGGATGGTGGCGTGGTGTATTTTCTAGCGGATTCCGACGGGGTATCAAAACGCCAGACGTTCAGTCCGTTTGGTGGTGTGCCGCCGCAGCAAATGAATTTCCTGTTTGGCGGTGTTTCGTTGATCCTAACGGCGGAGGATGGGCGACAGGAGCAATGGAGTTTGTTCCGCACGGACCAGGCGGGCGAGCGGCTGTTTGGGGCAACCAAAGCATTTCCAAATCTCGGCGAGGGCAAGGTGATATTCGCTGCCAGCCAGCGCAACCGGACGTTTTTGACTGGCGCGGGCCGCGAGTTATCGATCCGCCACAGCACATCCGGGGAAGTCCGTTGGCAGGGAACTCTGGATTTGGATCCGGTCACGGCCGTGCTCGATGCCAAGGGCGAACATTTCATCGTGGCGGCAGCGGATGGCGAGGCTAGGCGGTATTCGATTCACGACCCTCATCCGGAAGCCGGTTGGCGCGCGTTTTTCGGCAAAGTTTGGTATGAGGGCGGCTCCGGTCCGGTCTATCAGTGGCAATCGACCGGAGGTTCGGATGATTTCGAGCAGAAGCTCTCGTTGATTCCTCTCATATTCGGTTCGCTCAAGGGCACGGCTTACGCATTGCTTTTTTCGATCCCGATCGCGCTGCTGGCAGCGGTGTTTTCCGCCGCGTTCCTGCCGCTTGAAATCAAACGTGTGGTGAAGCCTGTGATGGAAATCATGTCATCGCTGCCGTCCGTCGTGCTCGGATTTCTGGCAGGTCTGTGGCTGGCCCCGGTGTTGGAAACCCGGGTGCCTTCAGTGATGATGATGACGTTGCTGGTGCCTCTCGCCGCGCTGGGCATCGGCTATGTCTGGTGTCGCTTGCCGATCGGATTTCGCAATCGTTTTGCAATCGGCAGTGAGTGGATGATCGTGGTGCCCATCCTTGTGCTAGCCGGCTGGATTGGTTGGTCGCTCGGGCCGGTGATCGAATCATTTCTATTCGTTTACAAAGATCTCGCGACGGGCAAGGAAACCGCCGATTTCCGACTCTGGTGGCCGCAGGCGTTCGGGATTTCCTTTGAGCAACGCAACTCTCTGGTGCTGGGTTTCATGATGGGCTTCGCGGTGATCCCAGTGATTTTCACCATTGCCGAGGACGCGCTTTCGAACGTGCCGAAGTCGCTAACTGCTGCATCCGCCGCGCTGGGTGCCAACCGCTGGCAAGTCGTCTGGACGGTGATGTTGCCCGTCGCTGCCTCCGGGATATTTTCCGCATTGATGATTGGTTTCGGACGTGCGGTGGGAGAAACGATGATCATGGTGATGGCCACCGGCAACACGCCCATCACCGAGTGGAATATCTTCAATGGCATGCGCACACTTTCGGCGAACATTGCGGTGGAGTTGCCTGAAGCACCTGTCGGCTCCACCCACTATCGCACGCTGTTCCTCGGCGCGGTGGTGCTTTTCGCCATGACCTTCGTGATGAATACGATCGCCGAGGTGCTTCGCCAACGCCTGCGCGACCGCAATAAAATCGTCTAACCGATGCAATCCGGATCACCCAAAACCAAAACTCCGTTTGCGACCACCGGCCGTTCGCGCAAAGGCGAGCCCTGGATCTGGCTCACCGCTGCCGGACTCGCTTTGGGGGTGGCGATGGCGCTTGGCTTGTTCCTGCTCATTTTGTTCAAGGGGGCCGCGTCATTCTGGCCGGGCCGCATCGATCTGATGGAAGTTTCCATCGATGGCAAAACCGAACTCATCGCCGGGTATCTGACGCAGGAAACCGAGCGATGTGATGGGGGAGGGAAAGTGCATGAGGAAATCCAGGTGTTTCGCGGCAACAAAGATCTCAACGGTGAGGCGTTCAAATGCATTGATCGTGCGAATATCCTGAAATCCACGCGCCCTGATTCGCTTTTGTTAATCGAGCGCCTCGAATTCGGCCCGGCCATAGTCAATGGCGTCGCAGTGGAGACTCCGCAAGGACGGATCGAGGTCGGCAAACATGGGTTTTCCGATGCGTTGCAAACCATGCTCCAGCAAGGCGCGGATTCGAGAGAAAGGCTGCTCAAGATCGAGCGGAAAAAAATCGGTGCCATCAGCCGCGAGTTGGAGGCCCTCGGCCGCGCGGAGAGATCTCAAGCGGTAGAGCTGAACATTGCCGCTGACCGGCGCAGAGTATTGCAGCGGGACTTCGATCGCTTGCAGGCGGAGGCGGCGGAAATTCGTGCGGAAACCATTAAATCGAAGTTTGTCGGAGTCGCTGCCGATGGCCGCGAAATCGTGGTCCAGAGCGGATCTCTGTTGGGCTTTTTTGGTAACTATTCAGGTGCGAAATCCAGTGGCTGGCCAGCGAATGCGGATTTGATGGAGTCCATCAGGTTGAGGCCGTGCTTGCGGGTGGTGGAGAGGTAGCTGCGGATCGCGCAAAACATCCGGGCTCCGCGCTCGCTG